>PSRH01000009.1 GCA_003175915.1 Candidatus Melainabacteria bacterium
AAACGTCACTCTCATTCACAGAAGAGACCAGTTCAGGGCAGTGCAAACCTCCGTCGAGGAAATGAAACGCAATAAGGTCGATGTGAAGACCTTCTACGAGTTGAAAGAAATCAAGGGAAAAGACCACGTTGAAAGCGTTGTCATATTCGATAATCGCACTGGCAAGGAAGAAAATCTTGCCATTGATGCAATCATCATTAACATCGGTTTCGTGATCAATTTGGATTTTCTTAAGAGCTGGGGCTTGAAAATGGAAGTCAATGCGATTGCCGTAAATGAAAAAATGGAAACCAACCTGCCTGGTGTGTATGCGGCCGGAGATATAGCAGCGCATCCCGCCAAGTTGAAATTAATCGCTACAGGAGCAGCAGAAGCAGCTACAGCAGTGAATTTCGCAGTGACATACATCAATCCCTCCGCAAAAGCATTCCCCGGACACAGCTCCAACCTGAATTTGAGTATTTGAAGGAACAGGTGTTCTCTCTAATAGGTATTGCAATCGATGTCTATCCTGGTTGATTTTGAGATTAGAGCTGCAATCACCGACGGCAAGCTGATTATCGAGCCGTTCGAAGACGCTCTTGTCCAACCGAATTCTTACGATGTCCGCCTGGATAACCGTTTCTCCTGGCATGAAACAAGCGAAGCAATAATCGATCCTTACGACTCAGCCAGTGTTTTGGAAGGTCTGGTCAGCGTCGCCGACGACAACTTCGTTCTTAAGCCGGGACAATTTGTCCTGGGCGCAACGGTCGAGCGCTTCTCACTGCCCAGCGACATCGTCGGTCAACTCACCGGTAAGTCCAGTCTGGCCAGATTGGGAGTCATGGTTCACGTAACAGCCGGCTTTATTGACGCTGGCTTCAGTCACCCGCCAGCCCAAATCACCCTCGAGATTGTTAACGTAGGAGTTCGCCCAGTGCGCCTGCACGCTGGCATGGCCATAGCCCAGATGGTCTTTACTCAAACAGCCGAATGCCTTGTGCCCTACAATCAAAAGGCCAGCGCCAAATACAACGGTCAACCGGCCGCCGCTCACAGCCGCTATTATCTGAACGGAACCAGCGCAGAAGCAAAGTCACTAGCTAAGTAGTATTGGCGGGCGGCCATTCTCATTAGCTGTGAGCCAGCCTATCTCATATTGTTCTTAAAGAAGCGGTAGCCCAATCCAGCAGCTGCACCGATTCCTGCTGCGCCTAAGGCAGTTCCGTGACTGCGGCTGGCGGCCAGTCCCAGACCCAATCCGGCCACCCCGCCCTCAGCCGCGTCGCGCATATATGGGTGGCGCCGCATTGTCTTGCTGGCATGAATGGCTCCTACTCCGGCGCCGGTCCCAGCGCCTACCAGTGCTCCGTGCATGATGCCGCGATGGCTAATGAGACCGACTACTCCGCCGCCAACCGCTCCGACACCGGCTCCAATTGTTGCGCTCTTGATCATCGGATGCCTCTGCCAGAACGTTTGATGGTGTCTGTAAACTGTGTGTACTGATCTTCGAGTCGATGATCTTTGTATACGAGACTGCTGCAAGGTCGAAGGCTTGACTTTTGCATTTCTGGTAGCAGTTCCCTGCAAAGTGGTTTGCGTAGTACCTCCTTGCAGAGAACTTGGAGTAGTGCCGACTGGCAAAGTACCCTGACCAAGTGCCGCTATATCATTGCCAAGCAGAGTGAAAGCCAGCAATGTGAGAGCAGCAGTGCTCGATCTGAAAACAGTTACCATGAATATTCACCTCGCCTATCTTTACCAATTGACTGCAGGACCGTGCTTTCCAAACGACCTAAACAATATCTAGATTTCTGGACTTGATGTTGGCTCGATTAGTTCCACTGCGGTCTTGGACTAGAAGAATTCAATATATTCATAACAAGGATTGTGTGGAGGTTTCATGAAGGCGTGAACCTAATTGAACCTTCCTGGTCCGTCATACGTTATGCATTTGTGGCAAGGTGATTGACGGTTCAAAACGGTGGTCATATATCTTCCGCGGCTAACCATGCTGGCCGCTCTTCTTTTTGCGCTTGGTGCGCTGCTTTTCAGGAGTGGCTTGGCGATCGGCTGGATGGTGCTTGCCGCCTCGGTTTTGGGCGGAGGCTTGTTGATCTGCAAAGCCAAAAGAAGGGTGGCCTGGCTGGCACTGGTCCCTATGTTCTCCTATCTCTATGCGCTCAACGCAGCTCCTCATCCTAGTAAAGGCGATCTGGCTCAATACATTGGGCGAGGGGTAATCGTTAAAGGGAGAGTTTGCAACAAGGTTATCAGCCTTTCGACGAAGCGCCTTAAGTGCCTGTTTGCGCCAGCCCAAATGCTTTTCCCCGATCGGCGCGCCTTGTCCGGCCAGGCGGAACTCCTCGTTGATGGCGGAAGAATTGACTTAAATAGGGGCGACACACTAAAAATCACCGGCTTTGTTGCCAGTCCTTTGAGAGCGCACCTTGCCTGGCAAACGGACACAGCCGCTCTTCTTGCCAAACAATCGGTCTATAGTACCCTCACCGCCCGCCGCGACGATCTGCAAATAGTGCCGGGAAGTACTCCGGATTACCTGGCAATTGGGCAGCTCGATCGCTCGATCAACACTTTGCGACAGCGAATCGTCAGCACCCATACTGCCAATCTCGGCGACGAGGCAGGTAGTTTACTTACTTCGATGGTTCTGGGAGAACGTGCTGTGGCAGTAGATCGTTCAATCATCGATGCTTTCAGGACAGTCGGTCTTTCACATCTGATTGCCGCTTCCGGGTTCAATCTAACCGTGATCACGGCCATTGCTTACTGGCTGGCCAGATTGCTTAGCGGATCGAAATTGGTCAATGCCCTCTTCGCTTTGGTTAGCATGGTTGTATTTGTCTTGCTTGCCGGATTATCTGCCTCCGTGCTGAGAGCGGCTCTAATGTGTGCTCTTGTCCTTCTTGCCAGGTACCTTGGCCGCTCGCTGCATAACTTGGCGGCGCTGGCCTTCGCGCTTTTGCTTAGTTTGTCAATTGATCCGCTCTCAATTGCTGACCCGGGTTGCCAATTATCCTACGCTGCCACGGCCGGTATCATATGTGGTGCAGATTCTTTGGCCGACATTCTTTCCTTTGGTTCGACGCTCAAAGTGATAAGAGCAAGCGTGGCCGCCGCTAGCGTAGTTATTGCCGCTCAACTGGCCATCATTCCGATCCAGTTGTATTATTTTTGGCAAATTGGCCTTCTCTTTCTGCCGGCGAATCTTATCGTTGCTTCCATCGTGGCCCCGGTTACTGTCCTCGGATTTGTCTCGTCATTAATTGCGGCTTTGCCACTCGAGCATACTCTTTTCCGGCTGATTCCCTGGCTTCTGGATGCGCTCGCACTTTATCCGTTGAAGTTGATCATCATGGTGGCGAAATACCTCGCTTCTTTTGATGCGGCAGTAATTGTTCCTGGTCCGCCGACAATTATTGCTGTGGCTACTTACTATCTGGCACTCTTTTCTTTTCTATATTCACTTAAGAGCAAACGTGGTCGGACAGTTTGTCTTGTGCTTTTTTGCGCAGGCGGATTTCTTCTCTTCTGGCGTCCCGAAAGTGCTCAGTTATCGCTTGGCGTTTTTCCAAGAAGCATTGTTCTTTTTGGCTCCCAGCGCAAAGGTCTTGTTATTGGAGAAGAAACCAATCAAGTAAGCCGCTTTCTTTCCTATAACGGTGTCTGTCTAGAAAACCCATCCTGCCGGCGCCGCAAAATAGGCGATTGGCAGTTTGACGAGTATGTTTTGCGTTCAAGCAAAAGTAGTTTTGAGATTTTGCTTGAAGAGCATAAAGGGCGAGATTCTGATCAGGATGCTATCGGGCTAAACAATCAGTCGCGCCCAAACCAAGAAAAGCAGCCGCTCTGTCGTATAGCTGTGCTTGAGTCGCGGCCTGGCGGACAGCTATCTCAGCAGATTGCCCAGCTGAAAGAACACGGGGCTGCCGATTGGATTGTCGCTATCGAGGATGATGGGCAAAAGGTTTGGCGCCAAAAGACGATCGAATTATCGTGCCGAAGCTCTTCAGACAATACTGCTTCCCAGCGACAGGCTTGTCCGGCCATCGTTTTCACTCTTTGCCCACATCGGACGCTTACTGTTCAGGCGCTTCCATAGAAGTGCGAGGCGGACAGCACTTGCGCATTTCGGCCAGCTGTTATATTTTCTTAATTGGGAGCCCTGGAGGAAGCAGGTCCTACTCTTGTAGGGCTTTTGGTAATTCAATCCCATTGTTCGATTACGATTATGCTCACTCATACATTGAAGTCTTTTAGCTCTGGTGGGTTTCAGCAGCTAAACAGAAATTGTCAGATCATCCTTGCCGACTGCTTGGACAGAGGAATTCCGGAAGTGCTGTTGCCCGACACGGATGTGAACGCAGATTTGCTTTTGCGCACCGGCTGGTTGGTAGAACAGTTGAACATGGTGGCCAAAGCGCGTAGCTTTGCCATCCCCTACGACCGTTGGGCGGCTCTGACGAACATGAAGGCTCAGCTTCTAACACCTGCTATGCACGCTGAAATAGCACGCTACAGGTCGCTGAAACCTGATTTCTTCAAGCGAAGCATCTGATTCAAAAACCAGAAAATCATCTCTTGGCAGCCGTGATAAATCGGGACGATGCCGGCTTGCTTTCGAGGCTGTGAACCTGCCGCGGCCAAACTTGATCTTGCGATATCGAAGTCACGGCTGGCTCGCATTTCGGTCGCCAAAACTGAACGAGCCAACTGATTTGAGTTGATTTTAGATCCGGTCTCCAAATCCCTTCGCAGAGGCCTGATCCAATAGGGCGTCTGAATCACTGGTGACCGCAGCAGCGGTAGTAGTGTCGGTCAGTCCTTCCATTAAAGACTGGGAACAGTTCAGGAGCACCGGGTTATGCGTCAGCATGGCCTGGTTGTAGCTATTCACCGCCAACGATACCTCCTGACTCAATCTTTCGAAGCGACTCTCAAAACGGCGATCAAGATATATTTCTTGGAGAACCTTTTTCTCTTCCGGTCCACCGGTTGCCGCGACGAATATGAACTCCGCTGCCTGTGCTGCCGGAGCGGCGAAATTTGGGCTCAAGGCGACGATACTGGTAGTGGTACCCACGATCTTGGCTGCTACTCTGGCAAATTGGCTGTGATGGTTGTACTTGTGAAGGCGCGCTTCAATCGATTTGACCACGTCGTCATCTTGCACGGAAGTAGCCAGCATGGTTTTGGACTTCTTTTGCAAAGTAAGGACGTCCCAGGTGTCGCGGGCAAAAGTGCTTTCATCGACCGGAATGTTGCGCGACCATGTTGTCATAGATTGCAGCAGTTGGTTAGCGTCTGCGTCGCCAACAAGTGGTATTAATTCTTGTCGCCCGCTCTCGATCGTTTGGGTACGCTTCTGCTCATCTGGCAAACCCAGACCCATAGCGATTTGCATAACCGCGCAGGTAAGTTTGGTGTGCAGTGCGTCGGCTCGCTTTTGCTTGACTAACTCTACTGCTGCGTGGTGCTTGAGCTTTAGCTTCTCCTCCAGGATGACGTCGGCGCCTTCGCTGGAAGTCTCAAACCCCTGGTAGGCAGTTGCGAATTGAAGCATTTCTTTGCTTCGGCCAAATAATTGGGTCCATTTCTGATTATGCAGTCGCGATTTTTTATTGAGCAATTCACCGGCTTCGTCTTTAGCTAGGGCTGATTCCATCAGTTTACCGATCAACTGAGAGGGACTTGATATTTGTTCGTTTACCGAGACTGATCCCTTAAGCTCGGTGTCGGGTTCGATCACGGGCTTTTGCTTGAATTTGGATGGCTGAAGCGTCGAAATCGAAATGCTCGGGACGTCGTTGAATTGTGGGGTAGAGGATGCCAGTTTAGTGGGGCCGGCACCAGACGCTGGTTGCGTTGCCTCATCGGCGCGCCCGGCTGGCGCGTTCAGGCAGGCAATCAGCAAAAGCGGCAGGTATGAATCTAACCGTTTGATTCTAGAAATTTGTACCTGTCTCATCAAATAACCTCTTGAAAACATTGCCACTCAAGTTGGCTTAGAGTGGCTACCTGGTGTGAAGTATTGGGATATGCAAAAAAAGCTCTGTTGATTATATTTGCCGGGCACTGAAGCGGCCTAGCCGCGATTCCAATAAGAATTAAATCGGACCGGGCAAAACCCGGTGCCATGCCAGGCTGGCGGGGTTTTTCTGGCAAGTGAATTCCTATTCAGTTGAATTTACAGTAAGGGCGTCCACGGCTTTCAGTTCGTCGGCAGTGTAGTTGAAGGTATAACGGAGGTCTAGGTATTCCTGCGGATATTCGGCAGGCAGATGAGCATAAGGAGCGCAGGTCGAGATGGCCGTCATGGCCGAGTCGTCAACTGCTGGATCACCGGAGGAAGTGGCGAGTTTTATCGAACACAACTGACCATCTCTTTTCAATCGAAAGAGAATTTCCGCTCTGCCTGATGATGTCCCTATCGGCGGTGACCAGGCCCGCTTCAAGCGTTTGTGCAATTCTTTCAGGTAATTGGCAAGCAACGAACGGGCCCCCTTTCCACCCTGGCTTCTGCCGCCGGCCTGCCAGACCTCAGCGCCACCATCACCATCGTTGTCGGTTACTTCCAATAACTTGGCCGGTGCTACTTCCTCGATCTGGATAGGATCGCCGCCGGCTGGTGCGGCGTGAACCACGTTATGGCTGAGGAATGTTGTTCTTGTCGGCCAGGCAATTGTCTTGAAGGCAGCAGGTTGCGATAAGAGATTCTTTGGTTTGGGTTGATCGCTGATCACGAATACCGGCTCATCCTGGCGCACACGCCTTAGAGAATTGTTGTTGGTTTGTTTAACGGAATCGCCTAATTCTCGGGCCGCGATCGTACTAACTTTTGGTCTTGCTAATTGAATAGCGTGGCTTGGCGAAGGAACGTTTCTGGCGTCAGTGGTTTGCTCGACTGTTGAGCCATGACGTTTGCGTAAGGTAGGCCGCGGTTCAGTGGCGGGCAAGAGCTCCTTTTTATCCTGGTAGTCTAAAAACGAGGTGAATTGTATGTCGATCACCTGGCGGCTTTTGAGAGGATGCCAGGCTTGCCTATGTATTTGAAGCAGCAAGAGCACCGCGGCCAGTGAGAATGCGGAATAGGTGAGAGCCATCCAATCACTGAGAGATAAGCCTCGATCCTGGCGAACTTGCAGAAAGGCGAAGGAAGCAGGACTGGGTTTAGCCGGTAGCAAGACAATCAGCCAGGTAAAGGCTACACCAGTAAGAGCGACGAGCCAGGGAATATATTCGAGCGAAAAGCTTGTTTGAGCGAGGGCTAAGATCCAAAAGCAATTGGTCAGGAAGGCGGCGGCGACAAATAATCTGGTGTTGTCTTGCCAGTTAGTGAGGCGCTTCAGAATACCATTGAGTGTGATACTGCTAATGGTGCCAACTCCTCGGTCTGAAGATAAGCCAGATCTTCGCCAGTTCAGCACTTTGCATCCGCCCGATAAGAGCAGCCGGTCAGACCGGCAAAGGGAAGCGACTACATGGTAACACAGAGACGCGCCTCACCATTACGTTGGAAAGCTAGACTGAGAGCCGATTAAAGCTAGGATAAGCACCGACACAAAAGCCGGCAGGAGATCGCCTGGCTGCCGGCCTTTGTACATGTATTTATTCTTGCTCTACTTACCCATAGCGGCAAAGTAGACGGCACAGGCGTGATCTAGATATTCTCTAGATAGCCTGGGATCGGTCTGCAAAAAGGCGCAGAGGTTTATGACCTGGTCAACCACGTCGCGCGGGTGGCAGCAACGCATGTTGCGCTTGCCGCTGCGATACTGCGATTCGATCAGGTAATTGACGGCTTCTTCGTTATAGGGCACGCCTGTGCGTTGGCAATATTGCAGGAAGATCCATTTGAATTCGTCTTCAGTTGGATTGGTGATATTGATCTTGTAGGGAATCCGCCTCAAGAAGGCTTCGTCAACCAGATCGGCCGGGTTGAGGTTAGTGGAGAAGACCAGCAACTGTTCGAAAGGCACTTCCAGCTTTTTACCAGTGTGCAACGTCAAATAATCGACCCGCTTTTCCAAGGGCACGATCCATCTGTTGAGCAAGGATTTGTGGTCGATTCTCTGCCTGCCAAAGTCGTCGATCAACAGCAAGCCGCAGTTGGACTTGAGCTGAATCGGCGCTTCGTAAAGCTTCGTGCCGAAATCGAATTGCAACTCGAGCATATCAATCGTCAACTCACCACCGACCACCACGCAAGGACGTTGAATTCTCACCCAGCGGTGATCGTAATCGCGAGGATAATTGGCGGCTGAAACCTGTTCATGGTTATGAGAGTCAAAAATCCGGATAATCTGACCGTCAACTTCTACCGCGTAGGGAATGAAGATCTGGCCCTTAAAGCTGCGAACAATGCGCTCGGCTATAGAGGTCTTGCCGTTTCCAGCTTCTCCGAACAAGAACATGCCTCTTCCCGAGTTGATCGCCGGTCCGACCGAGTTGATTGTGCGCCGGTTCACCATAATGTCGGAGAAAGCGACCTCCAGGTCTCTCGGTGTGACCGATTCCCGTCTGATTGTTTGATACTTGAGCGAATCGACGTAGCGACTCCAGGGCACCGGGCAGGCCCCGACATAGGCGTTGTGATCGAAAAATGCTCGGGCTCGATCACGACCTTTTTCTGTAGGGGTGTATTCGTAGTCAGCTAGACCGCCTGAACTCCTGACCTCGATCAAAAGCTGGCGTTTGAGAATCTCCAGAATTTCTTCGACAATCTTGAATGGTAATTGGGTTCTGGCTGCTATTTCACGCCCGAGAGCGAAGTTAACCAGATAAATGTCCTTGAGAATAAGCTCTTCAAGGAAGCCTTCTTTCAGGCCGGTGTCGGCAATGGAAGCCGGATAAGGAGGAATGAACTCCTGTTGCTGCTGAGTGCCGGTCTTGACTGTAGTTTGAACCATATACTTTCTCCATTGCAGGCGGCCAGTTGGGCCTCTTCGGCATTATATCCACTTTAGCGCGGATGGCTGTGCATGAGAAGGCACGCCTTGCCTTACTATATTCCCACCTAGGCTATTTTCCCGTGCCCCTAAGCTGGCCAGTATCGGCTCCTCAAGGCATCCATAAGCCGGACTCCTTTGTCAGGAGGCGGCTCCTAGGCTGATGTCAATAATAGATGAATTTCCTTTTCAATATCCAACAATTTGGCCGTCAAATGGGCCGATTCAGTTTCGGCGAAACGGTTCAAGCAATAAATCTCCATGAAACTGCGAAGCAAACCGGGCAGGGTTTCTTGCCATTTCGTCCGGCCAATTTCGGCCAGTCTTTCCACGACTTTGTCGACCACTTCATTGGCGGTTTCGCCCTTGGCCCGTTTTACTTTCAGTCGGGTCAAATCTTTCATGACCCTGATAAAGGCCAAAGACGATTGTTTCGGTGGGATTTTTTTGGCGACGCTACGCTTGTCTTTGAAAAGCGGCAGATTTTGCCGCCAGAGCGTCAGGGAAACGATGACCAGGCCGGTAAGGATGGCGGCTAGGGCAAGCGGGCGCCAGTAAGTTGTTAACCAGTTCAGATCCAGGGCGTTGAGCTGTGCACCCAAGTGCATGAATTTAGGCAGAAAGCCGCCTTCCGCTTGTTGAGAATGACCGACGGTCATGCCCTCGATTCGAAGAAGAGGCTTGCCCAACAGTTCAGAGGCGCTTGGCCCAGGCGATACCTGTATAGTCGGGGCGGATTGGTTTGACTGGTTGGTAGATTGTTTGCCGTTTTTCAGTCCGGCTGGATTGCTTCTTGTGGCGATTGCGCTTGCCTCTTGCTCTTCTAGCTCCTCGTCCGGGCGGCGCAGTCCCTTCGACTTGGCCGCCCTTTCCACCGCTTGAGCCAGTGATTTGGCTAGGGATGTCTGAGCGAGGGCGCTGAACATATTGCGCTCCGGTCGATCGGCCGGCAGGTAGCCTCCGGGAACCGCGTCGAAGGGTACCCAGCCCAGTCTGGGAATGTAAACCTCCGCCCAGGCATGGCTGTTGCGCCAGCGCACTTCCGTCAATCCACTAACCAGGTTTCTTGTTCCTGGAGCGAAACCACCTACGCAACGGCTTGGAATGCCGAGACTGCGGCAGAGCATGACGAAGGCAGTAGCAAAATGAGTGCAGTCGCCTTTTTTATTTACCAAAAGGAATTGATTAACCAGATTGTCCGACGATCCGGGCTTTAGCGGAGTGAGAGAATATTCAAAGTTGTTGCGCAAGTAATTGCAGATGCGTTCGGCTTGGCTGAACCAATTTTTCTCGGAGCCTATGATGGCTCCAGCTAGATCACGGACTTCCGTAGACAAATCCGCTGGAATCTGCAGATCGTTCTTGAGCACCGCTCTGGCCAGCCTTTCTTCCTCCGCTGTGGGGGTGTTCAACGCCAGATTCCGGGGATTGTATAGAGGCGTCTTGGAAATCACCTTGAATTTGGTGCCAGCGGTGATATCGATCGGCGCTCTTAAAGAACCGTATTGGTCGACGAAAATTTGCTCGCTGGGAAATTCCAGACGCTGAGGAACAATTGCTGCTGGGATGATATGTCCGATGTTGACTTGCGCCGTGATCTCTTGCAAGACGTCCACCGAACCAACAACTGGCCTAAGAAGGGTGGGAGCGCTGGTCAAGTCGGAGAGGGTGTCCGGAGTCAGATCGATAGTCATCAAAAGGCTGCCATCATGATCCTGCCAACGGTGCCCGTCGAAATAGTTGAAAACGAGACGCTTGAGAAAGACTTCGCGAGGACAGCGCATTGTGAAAAGCACGGTGGCGTCCTGGGCATTGGCTTGTTTGTTCCCATAGAGGAGCATCATCTCTTCTTGTTTGGTGGGATCGGGTTGATTGAATTGAGGATTGACTGGCGCACCAGGTTTTCGTTGGCCTGAGCGTGGGTTTTCTCCGCTTGCGCCAAGGCCATAAGCGGAGGCCGAGGCAGTCGGCTTGCCTGAAGACCTGCCGCCGTTTTTGGCGGAATCTAATTGCAATTGCCAGGAATTACGTTCCTGCATGCCAGCTCCTCCTGAGGACGAGCCGCCAAGGGAAGCGCTCCCAGAATTTGGCCCCTGGCCGGCGCCAGGACCGCGGCCATATATGTCCGAAAGGGTGGCATTACCGAAAGCGTTATCAACCAGTTCAGTGGCTCCGACGATCACTACTCTGAAAGGAAAACCGCGAGAGGTGAGTTCAACGACGAGGCGATCGATCAGTGAGTCGATGCGCGGCAAATTGAGGAAGAGGAGAAGAGCAAATACCGGTAACGATGCGATCACGAAAACATTACTCGTGATTGTGCGTTTGATATTGGTCTGGGCGACTCCGTAAGCTCCTGAAGTTTCATCGCGAGTTCTTTTAGCGACGCCGTCCAGACTTGAAGCAATGCACTCAAAGTAGAGAAGCAGCGCTGCGACAAGAAGGTAGATGAGGATGGAGATTCCGAAGATAATATCGTTGGCGAGCATACCTATGCAAGCCATCAGACCAAGACCAATCATGGCGGCGATGTTTATATCGAAGCGGGTTCTTAGATCGAGAGTGTGTAAGGCAAGCAATCCGGCTAGAACCGAGATGAATGGACCCACCGGATTCAGTCGGCCAACATAGAACTGGAAAAAGACCTCCTGAGCGAAGTTGCCCATGACCAGCAAGGTCCCCAGTACGGCTATGATTGTTAACCATATGTTTCCTTTTCTTCTGAAGTAATAGGCGCAGAAGCTACCGAACAAACAAGTGAAAAGATAAACAAAGGCGAGAGGACGCGGCACCATAGCGTAATGGCATGCCAGGCTGATGCTCAATAAGGAAAGCACCAGAGAGGCCAGACGAACGTTCAGCGAGCTTTCAATTTTTGATTTAGCTTGGGATTGTGAGGTCATAAGAGAGCGATTTGTTCAATTTGTGAAATACGGGCGACCATCTGGCCGCGGGAGGAGCCTACGTAATCTTTCACAGGCAGCGCCTTCTGTTGGCCAGTTACCAGCTCCGGGCTCAAAGCATGGTGTCTCTGAGGGCGGCCGGCGCCTTTGAAGGGACGACCGTGTTTGTCCAAAGTGGTTTCCACCAGGTTCACTACTGAAGCTCCCGCACCCGGGAAAATGGTAAATAGGATGCTACCCGGATGGCTTCTCAGAGTCTCTTTGAAAATCTGTTCGATGCGTCTGAACGAACTTTCTTCGGGATTCTCATCGGTATCAGGGGTAGTATTGCTCTCTATATGCTGCTGCAAGCGGGCCAAGATCTCCCTGCTGCGAGCCAGACCGATGGGCATAGCATAAACATCTTTCAGTTCATCTGACGGGGGGACGAGAAGCTCAAACCTGGTGCGCGGTGCTTCGCAGTGCAGAATTGAATTGGCCAGGCAAACCGCTAGCTCGAATTGATCTTCGCTCTGCCAGGGGGCATGCGTGTCCAGAGCGACAAAATATTGCGGGGATGATTCTGACTCAAACTCCTTTACCAGGAGTCGGTTGGTGCGGGCCGTTGACGGCCAGTGCACCCAACGAGGACTGTCACCGATGCGGTATTCGCGAAGACCGCGCACGGCCGAAGATTCCTGGGAAGCGCGATTGCGCTCTTGCAGGGCACCCATGGTGTCACCCCCGGCGCCAACTGTTTTAAGGAAATGCGAGCGCATGGTCACCAATTTCGGATATACCGTCAAGAGACCAGCGTCTCTCATCAGACTTTTTTGCAAGAGTGCGACCGGCACTTTGCGTGACCACCAGAGAATGGCGAAGGGAAAACAAGTTGAGGCGTCCAGCGAATCGAACCGATAAAGGCCGCGCTTGAGCGGCTCGGTCATGGTCAGGACAAATTCCTTCTTGCCGGCATGGACGACGACGCACGGCTCGACAAAACCGCGACTGGCACGCTTGTCTAACTTGACCAGGTTTGTCTTGAAGCGGATCCAGCGTAGAGGCAAAAGGTCAGCCAGGAGCCCTTGAAAAATTGCATGAGTAACAACCAGTTGGATCGGCAACCGTTCTTGTGCTTCCGCTTCACCGGGAAAAAAAAGACTGGCGTGTGTGTCTAGTATTTGAAACAAGGGCAGCGTCAAGCCCAAGACAATCAGGGCGAAAGTGCCGGCCGCGATCAAGTAGATCCATTCACTGCCAGTTTCACCGGCAATCAGGTAAAACAGGCCGAAGAGGATAAGGAGAACGAAAAATCTTGCCTCCGCGTACAAATATAGTCCCTTGACCGGCTCGATCCGCAGTCCTTTGTGATCCCGTGCTACTTTTTCTCGATCGACTGGTTCGGCCGGTGCCATTGTTTTAGACAGGAACTTCAACATTTTTCAAGAGACGCTCGATGATCTGACTGTGACTGTTCCGGCTTTCAGCCATACTGGGAATGATGCGGTGCCCTAGAATGAACGGCGCCAAAAGCTTTACGTCTTCGGGCTGAACAAAACTGCGCCCGTCCACAAAAGCAGCGGCCTGCGCTGCCCGCATCAGAAGTTGGCTGCCCCGTGGACTGACGCCCAGGGCAATCTGATCGTGGTTGCGGGTAGCGTTAACGATGTCGACGATGTATCGCTTTACCGAGCTTTCCACAAAAATGTTTTTAACGGCGCCACGGGCAGCCATTACATCTTCCACCGAGAGTACCGGCTCTACGGAAAAAGCGCCGTCCTCAAGTGTCTTATCTAAAATCTTCATTTCTCCATCGGTTTCCGGATAGCCCAGCGACAGCGAGATCATGAATCGATCGAGCTGTGCTTCTGGCAGGGGAAACGTGCCATGGTACTCGATCGGGTTTTCTGTAGCGATGACAAAAAACAGATCCGGTAACGGCCGTGTGACACCATCTGTGGTGACCTGCTGCTCTTCCATAGCTTCCAGAAGGCTGGATTGTGTGCGCGGAGTAGCTCGATTGATTTCATCCGCCAGAAGTATGTTGGTGAAAATCGGGCCCTGGACGAACTTAAAGATTCCTTCGTGCTGCTGATAAATACTGACGCCGCTGACATCCGAAGGCAACAAATCGGGGGTGCACTGGATGCGCTTGAAACTGGCCTTGACCGACATGGCAAGAGTCTTGGCCAGCAACGTTTTGCCGACGCCCGGTACGTCTTCAATGAGGACATGGCCGCCGGCTAAAAAAGCATAGACGGTCAGGCGAACCGCTTTTTCAATGCCGACCATCACGGTGTTGATGTTGTCGAGTAGATCCTTGGCCTTGGACTTGAGAGCCTCCACCTGTGGCGATTGCGTCAATTGTTCGGTTTGAGCCACCAGTATCCCCTTCCATTTGCTTTAAGAGATAGTTTTGGTTAACAACGACCTTCTTATGCCCGGAAAGCGCATTTCCTAGTCACGAAGACTGGTGACATTCTAACGGAGTTGGGGGGAAACCGACTCGCCTTTTTCCGGAGCGCTCTTAAACAGATGAAAGAGAGCTAGGTTTA
>PSRH01000170.1 GCA_003175915.1 Candidatus Melainabacteria bacterium
GGCGGTGGCAATGGCGGCTGGGATTGTGCTCCCAGACCACAGCCTCGTCCGATGCCATTTGACGGTGGCGATCTACGACCAAGCCCTGATGGCGGCGATAACTCGGCCGAAGAAGCTCAATTGGTCGCTCTCATCAATCAAGCTCGCGGCGATAGCAGAACCTTGCTGAGCAATAGCGGACTTCAGCAAGCCGCTGGTTTTATGGCTCTTCAAATGCAAGGGAAAACTTTGCGCAACGATCCTGGAATGCACAATCTTGACACACCGGGTATGGAAGCAGTGCGAACTCCGGCCGACCGCATAGCCACAATTGGAAAGGTAAAGGCGGGAGCCACCGGTGAGTGCATGGCCCAGGGCAGGACGGCACAGCAAGTATTCGATATGCTTATGGCCGACCCCCCGCATAGAGCTATTTTGATGAGCGGCGCTTACAACAGCATCGGTGTAAAGCGCGTCGGTAATATGTGGGTATTGGATTTCGCAAGAGTGTGATTTTCCCTGGCGCATGGTGTCATATGTGATACTAGTGGCAATCGCATGTTCGTGATTCATTATCAGCCGGTATCCATCCTCCCACGTATAACAGTAGGAAGCCTGTCTTAACCTACTACAGATCGTTAAAGTCAGAAACGTAATCAGGACAAGCATGTCCCGCCATGGCACTTTGAGAGTCTGGCCCCGCCCTCCGGATTTGATGCCAAGATGCTAATGTACTAAGTGTAGTGTTGCGTTGCGGCGAAACTAACCGGCTAACAGCAAGACAACAAGCCACGTCTGGGAAGTTGTGTATGTCCGCAAGTTCAGACAGCCCTAAAAACATCTATCAGCAAGTCAGAGACTATCAGAACCACATCGAAGACTTGGCTAGACAGTTCTTGCACAGTGTTTGTCAATCCAACGAAAGGATTAGCGACAACGTTGAGTTGATCACTTCGATTCTCCAATCAATAAATGATGGATTGATCGTAGTAGACACGAACAATCAGCTAGTGTTGACAAACGACATCGCCGTTAAATTGGCTGGTATAGATAAGGATTCCGAATGGCTCAAGCAACTGAACGATCACTATGAAGTGTATACCAGTACCTCCGGTCATCGAATTCCGGTTGGCCAAGGAAGCATCTCTGCAACTCTCAAGGATCGCACCCCTCATATAAGTGAAGTATTTGTTCGTAGTGCCAGGCTGAATCCCGATGGAGCCTGGTTCCGTTTGAGTTCGGCTCCAATCTATAGAAATGACGGTACTTTACAAGGAGCAGTAACTGTCTTTCAGGACATAAGCAATGCAAAGACCGCCCTGCGTCGCGTCAAAGAACTCTATAACAAGGCTCCTTGTGGCTATCACTCTCTCAATCAAGCGGGCGTCTTCTCCGAAATTAACAATACCGAAGTAACCTGGATCGGTCGCCATCGCGACGAACTAATCGACAAAGCTAAATTCAGCGATTTTCTTACTAGTGCCTCTAAGTCAGAGTTCGACACCCAGTTCGCGCTGCTTGCTTCGCAAGGCACCATCAGCAACATTGAATTGGAAATGCTGAAACCCAATGGACAAATCAGAAACGTTCTCTGGAGTTCCGTTGCCCGTCACGACGAAAAGGGCAAACTAGTCACAACTCGTTGTACGGTCTTTGATTTAACCGAGCGAAAGCATTTGCAACAAGAGGTGGATGCTCTGGCGGCTTTAATCGCTCATGACATAAAAAACCATTTGGTTGCCACAGCAGGCGTGATCGAGTTGATTACGGAAGATCATGACTCTAAACTGAGCGATGAGTCCAAAGCGATCATGAAGACTTTGCAGTTGAGCAACCACGATCAATTGCAGGCACTTAACAACCTGATCAATCTCTGGGCAGCCGGCGAACGGACGGCGCCTGAAGAAGTAGATGTTTATGTCTTCGTACAGGAAGCTGCCAACCTCGTGCGTGAGCTAGGACTTCTGCGCAACGTCACAATAAATCTCGGCCCTCAAAAAACTTTGCCCAAGGTCTGGGTACCACCTATGGCATTGCGGCATGTCCTCTGCAATTTACTGCATAACGCCATCAAGTTTTCCAAAACTGGAGAAGCCGTAGAAGTAGAGGCCTACACCGAGGATGGTGGCGTCACTGTAGTGATCATCGATAAAGGCCCGGGAATACCTAAGAAGGAGCTCGACAATTTATTCAAAGTGCGAACAGGTAAAAAACCAACTGGCTTTAGCTCCGGATTGGGTTTATATCTCTGCCGCCAGATTATTGAAGCGGCCGGCGGGCGCATTAGCTGCCAAAGTGAAGAAGGAAAAGGAACGCGTTTCTTCTTGCACTTGAGATGTCGAGCGAAATCAAATATCAATGAACTCACATATTCGATCTGATTGCATATTCATATCTAATCTTTTTAATATTGATTCTAATCTAGCAACGATTGAACAAACGGCATCGACGAACTATTATTGACATCTCGTTGGCGAAATTCCAATAACAGAGAGTCACTGCAATTGTTCAGGCGATACGTGCAATCCGGGATTGTCAGCTGGGCCATCAATAGGTTCACGCCGGCCTTGCTTATATTGGCAATGCTGCCACATGCAGCGGTTGCCTCGACGCTAGTCAATAACAACGACAGGCAAGGCCAGGGCACAGAGGAAGCCGCCAGCGATCATCTTTACAAGTTTAGAATTGAACGTGGCCAGTTCCGCACCGCTTCTGGTGCAAACCGTTCTTACTCGCTTTATATTCCGGAATCGACTGCCGGGCTTCCTGCCGGCCCATATCCTCTGGTTGTGCTCATTCATGGATTTTTGATGACCGGGCGTCAACACAGCGGCAATGCAGAAAATTTTGCCAAGCACGGTTTTGTCGCCTTCACGCCTGACCTGAGCAAAATTCTTCTGGGTGACGATACCCGCATGGAAAACGTCAGGGACCTTCTGGATGAAATCCGCTGGCTTCAGGACAATAAAAATGGTCCATTGGCTTCAGTGGTGGACGCCAATCGGGTTGGCATTGCTGGCAATAGTGCAGGCGCGGCGGTTGCCCTGGAAGCAGTGCTTGAGGGACAGAAGACAGGGGTACCGATCAAAGCATTCTGTGCACTGGATGGAGTGCCCTGGGATCGAACCTTCGATCGAATATCACAACTTTCGCAAGTCCAGGTTCTCTCCCTAAGAGCGGAACCGGCCGTTTGTAACTTTCATGCATGCATCCTTAAGTTCCTGGCGCGATTGAGCTTCAAAGCCGATGATGTAAAAATCAACGGCGCCCATCACTGTGATGTCGAAAATCCGACTTCGCTAGGCTGCAAATGTATCTGCGGGCCTTCAAAAGAGAAATACCGCAGTGTCTTTCAAAGACTCACCTATCTTTTCTTTAAAGAGAGTCTCAACGGCGTTTCCCTGGACGGAGACCAGAACACGTTCGCTCAGGCGGTGCGTGGCTACGAACACAACGGCGAGGTGGTCGCTAACCTCGAGAGATCGGCGCCTTCCGCTTTGGCAAGCACAGAAAATACTCACACTGAAAATACTCAGTAGACTCACGTCCGTTTATTGGCGATCGACACTCCCTTTACCAGTGGTTTTTGGCGAGATAGCCAATGCGCTTGTGGTATTTTCGTCGTTCAGCCATGAGTCGATCAAAGTAAGTATTGCTGGTGCAGGAGTTTGATGTTCTAAAAGCAAGTGTCCTTTGCCCGAAAAGAAATTCAGACTGACGTTGCGGGTGCCGAATTCTTTAAGAGCGTGTGGCAAAAGATTCTGCCTGAACATTGCGTCAGCACCACCGGCGATGATCAATAGGGGATAGTCCGCTGGCAAAGATTTGGCTGCGCTAAAAGCTCGACCATTCAATACATCGACTTTGAGCAGTTCGACCGGGGTCATTTTACGATAAATGTTGGGATCACTGTTACATGCTTTAGCAAGTACAACATCGTTCGTAAGATAGGGGGCAGCATAAGGCGTCAGATTGAGTGGTTTGTTCGGCAAAACAATCTCTTCGGCCATATCAATCGGCATGCGCAGCTTGGGATGAATTCGCTGCTTGTGGCAGAGAGAACTGAGAATGGCACCATCGGTAAGTTCCGGATGCTCTGAGACAAGCAACAAACTCATGTTGGCGCCCAGGCTCTCGCCGAGGCAAAACAAACACTGCCCGGGATTCGCTTGCCTGAGCGTTGTGACAAGATCAAGCAAATCCTGCTGACTCTGGCCGATTTCGATCTTGTTGTCGCCATTGAATTGCAAGCTTTCCGTTCGCCAACGGCCGAACCCCCGCTGATCAAGGGCGAAGACAGCGTATCCTTGACTGGCTAAGCGCGTCGCCAGCTTGTCCCAGGCATAGGCGTACAAAGTCAGTCCATGCACGGCGACTATAATTCCTTTGCGTTTTTTGGCTGCATCCACCCATTCGTATATGGGTAAATTCAGCTGTTTGCCGACATCACTATCTTTAATGCAGACGGGCGCTGCGCTCGCATTCTGCCCGCAAAAAAGAAATACAGCAAGAATAACCCCGAGCATTCGCTTAAAGACCATTTGTATTTTCTTGTTCATTCCCACACCGATTGCGCCACTTCACAACGGCGTGTCGCTAAACCGCTCCTGCGATTTTAAGCAACCATATGTTTGTTTGAATTAGGCCGCCGTCATATCGAAATATAGTCTCAACAGCTATAGGTCCTGATCCCAGCAATCGCCAGAGAAGCTAAGGAAATACAACGTATTGAAAGATTCGGAATCCAGGGGTTCCGTGATAAATTCAAGCTGAGGTGGGCGGCAGGGCAGATGACAAGCGAGACGACAATTAACGATAATTTGGTGATTGCGGCCGTCATCGAGCGAAATGGGCGCTATCTCGTCTGCCAACGACCTTCAGATAGACCACATGGTGCTCTTTGGGAATTCCCCGGCGGCAAAGTTGAACCCGGTGAAACCATTCATCAGGCCGCCAAAAGAGAGTTAGCTGAGGAACTGGGACTGAAAGTGACGGCGGTGGGCAGGGTTAGAACCAGAATTGCCGATCCGAGTTCCGGATATGAAGTTGCTTTCGTTGATGTGCAAGTCGATGGTGATCCCAGATTGCTCGAGCATATTGCTCTCAACTGGATTAGCAAGGATGGACTACTTGACTTGCCGCTTGCACCGTCTGACCGCAAGTTTGTTGAGCATTTGAACCAGACTCAGGAAAAGATCTAGCGCATTGTTAAAGGCGGTCGGGGCAATCTCGC
>PSRH01000160.1 GCA_003175915.1 Candidatus Melainabacteria bacterium
GGCTTACCGGTAGCATAGAGTGAGCGACCGACGGCAATGTGGCTGGCAGCGGAATTAGGATTGAGCAAAAGGGCCTCGCGGGCCGTGCGTGCTGCCCCTTCAGTATCGCCGCTGAGCAGCAGGGCTTTGGTAAGAGCGACATAGGCATCGGGTGAATTGGATTCTTCCGAAACAGCTTGTCTGGCTGCTTTGAGCGAGCCGTCAACGTCTTGGGCGATCATTAGCGCTTCCGCCAATCCGGTCAGGGCCATGGCATTGGGCTTGATCCCAATAGACCGTCTGAACTCGTTTATCCCTTCCGAAACATCGCCTCTGCTTACCAGGCTTTCGCCATAGAGACAGTGGGTAGCGGCAACGGTCGGGGCCAAGGCAATGGCTGTATGAAACTCCATTGATGAAGCCTCACGCTCGCCCGCATCGGCTAATACTCGTCCTAGAAGTGCATGGGCAACGTAATTGGTTGGCTTAAGCGAAATTGCATGTTTCAACTCGCTGGCTGCACCCTCGTAATCACCGGCGAGATAAAGAAGCGTTCCTAATCTTTGACGCAGGACGGGATCTTCCGGGTTATTGGTGATCTTGCGACGGAGAATGATGATCGAATCGCCAACTGCCTTTAAGTCGATTGTTGCTTGCTGTTGTTTGATCGTTTTGATCATCGATTCCAGATCGCCAATACCAGCCGCTTCGCCGACTGGAGCGGTCTTGGCCGGAGGCGGGCTGACAGGGGCTTTGGCCGGAACATGCTTGTTGGAAAGGTCGTTTGGGGGGCTCGTACCGGGAGTGTGAGTGGGGGGCAAACCACTGGCCTTATTGGGAGCGGCATTACCAGGGGAGGCTGGCTTACCTGAGCCTGTAACCCAATCCAAAGCTGATTTGTCCTGTTTGGTTAAGGATTGCGTATGATTCTTCTTGGTTTTTGTATTGTCCGCTGCCGGACATGGTGACTCAATCGCTTGAAAGCATGACCCGAGAACGCATAGACTTAGGAACAGGAGCGCCTTGTTAAAGAATCGTTTCATTGAGTTATTGGTAAGGCTGATACGAGAGCGAGCACCGAGGCGATAATATCAAGAAACCATGGATTTCAGTGCTTACATCCATATTCCATTTTGTTCTCACAAATGCGATTTCTGTGATTTTGTCGCATTTGCAGGCGTCACCAACCAGGAAGATACATACTGCCAAGTTGTTTGCGAGGAAATCAGCACCCGGTTAGAAGCCTTAGACGCTAAGCCTCGTTTGACATCAGTATTTTACGGCGGTGGCACGCCTGGTTTGATTAAGCCGTCTAACATATTCAAAATACATAACGCCTTACTAGAACGCACTAACCTGGTTTCCGGTGCTGAAGTGACTTTGGAAACGACGCCCCAGTCAATCACCAATGCCAAGGCCAGCGAGTGGCTTGCTATTGGCATCAATCGCTTATCGGTCGGTGTTCAGTCATTTTGTGATGACGAGCTCATTGCCATTGGCAGAGATCATAACCGTGCTCAAGCTGTGGAGGGTTTGGTAACGGTAGTTGATGCAGGTTTTAGAAATGTCAGCGTCGACCTGATGTATGCCTTGCCGACCCAAGTTTTGGCCAGTTGGAAGGAAACGATAGAAGAGCTTCTCAGGTTGGCCGAGTGCCTCGAATATATTCAACATGTCTCCGCTTACGCGCTTGATCTCGCCGCCAATTCTCCTCTTAAGATGCGCTTTCCGGAAAGCTCTGCCAGTTATCCTAGCGAGGAGAATTTCATCGCTATGTATGAATTGCTTATTAAATCGCTAAGCCGTGGCGGTTTTTTTCAGTATGAAATCTCCAACTTCAGCAAACCCGGATTTCAATCGGTCCACAATCTTAACTACTGGAGAAATGGTGAATACCTTGGCTTCGGTGTCGGAGCCCATCGTTATGTAGGTGGATACAGGACTTCCAACTGGCGTTCCCTGGGTCGTTATTTGCGCGACTATATGGGCAATCAAACTATTGAGCTCATCGAGCCCTCAACACGCCTACGCGAAGCGATCATGCTCGGGCTGAGAATGACTGACGGAATAGATCTGAGGCGATTTAGCCAAGAATACGGTGTGAACATTCTCGAACAGTTTGGCCAATCGATCGAGAGACTAAAGGCGGGTGATTTTATCGAAGTCAACAATCACCAGTTGAAACTGAGCTCAAAGGGCGTGCCAGTCAGCAATTCCATCATCGCCGAGTTCATATGAGTTTCGCTTAAGGTTATCAAGTGGGGAGTGCCGTTGCAAATGGCTGAAATTCAAGGTCTAGCCTTCTTTAGGAGCAGTTTCAACTTAAGCGGCCACGGGTATGGAAAGATCGGTCAACTTGGGAGGTCTTTGAATAGTTGAAAACCTGCCCTGAGTGCTACACCGAGTACGCCGATACCATGGACGAATGTCCAGTCGATTCTACGATGCTTAAGGTCATCGAGAAGGATCCGCTCGTGGGCACGCATTTGGCCAATCGTTATGAGATTCTCTCCGTCATTGGCCGCGGCGGCATGGGGGTCGTCTACAAGGCTCGCCAGGAAATCATGGATCGTCTTATGGCGATCAAGATGTTGCACTCGCATATGGTGGCAGAGCCAGAGTCGGTTAAGAGATTTTTCCGTGAAGCAAAAACGGTATCGCAGGTGAAGCACCACCATGTTGTTACGCTCTACGACTTCAATATCAGTCCCCAAGGCCAGCCCTATATCGTCATGGACTATCTTGAAGGAAAGAGCCTCAAGCACGTAGTGAAGGAAGGCGGAATACTAACTTTTGAGCGTGCCGACCATATTTTCAAGCAAGTTTGCGAAGGTCTGGCCGCAGCTCATGTTCTAGATGTGGTCCATCGTGATATGAAGCCGGAGAACATCGTCATCTCCCGGCAAGCCGACGATTCGGACTGGGTGACATTGGTCGATTTTGGCTTGTCTAAGCTCAAGGACGAGCGGGGCGCTGAGGTGGCTTCCATTACCAGAATCGGAGACGTCTGTGGTAGCCCGCCCTATATGAGTCCTGAACAATGTCTATCGTCGCGCGTAGTTGATCCCAGAAGCGACATTTACGGTTTGGCGGTGGTGATTTACGAAGCGCTGTCGAACAAACTACCATTCAACGTCAAATCGGCAATTGAAATGCTGGACAGCCACCTCTATGCTGCCCCCATTGCTTTCAACTTAGCCCTTCCTGAGCTTAAACCTTGCACGGAACTGACTCACGTCTTGAACAAGGCTCTGCAAAAGGATCCAGACAAGCGTCACCAGACTATGGAAGAGTTTGGATCAGAATTGCACGAGGCACTCATGCGGGATTCCTTGAAGCTCAGGACACTCAGACACAGAGCGGAAGTGGCATCCCTTCATGGGAGATATACCGATACAGGAAGCCAGAGAGTGGTTGCTTTGTCCCAGGACCCGCTCAGCCCTGAAATCCTTGACGGCATCAATTTTCTGGCCAAACAAGCCCAGCTTGAGTACAACGTGCGGCCTGCCTCTGCCAGTGCCAACCTCTTGCCGGCTCAAATTGACGCCTCCAGCGCCGGGGCGAAAGTAGCTAAGACGTCTAATCCGCCGGCGAACCCAAACAATGTCTCAAGGGGCAAACATCGTGGCAAGCGTGAAGTAGCTCCCCAGGCTGAGGAACACGAAGAATACATTTTTCAAAATTGTCCATATTGCGATACGCCAGTGCAGGAGAACGTCCATTTTTGTTTGCAATGCCGGAGGCACTTGCCGTCCCCCCAGGAAGTGGCCAAACTACGCACGGTTCAAGGGCGGCACAGTTTGCCGAAAAAGGCGCGCGGCGAAGGGCCAATTTCCGCCGATACGCGGGCACGGCTTGCGGCTAATCGAACGATGCATCTAATCAGATTACAGGAATCACTAAAGGTGGTGCTAGCAATCCTGATCGTTTACGCCACTTACGTTGGCATGCAAAATCCTGCCGTAATTGAGGCGGTGCAAAAGCTCGCTGGCAGTTTCAATTTGGAAGTCCAGATCAAGTAATGAATTCGTTGTTAACTAGGTGACCAGGAACCCTTCATATTCTGGCCAATGCGGAAGCCTTGAATAAGATTCGTACGCATAAGCTGATAAATTTCGTGCAAAGCTTCGGGATCATCGATGCTGTGCTTCTCTGAAATTACGTTCACTTGTTGCATAGCAACAGCAGAAAAGTAAATAAAGACTTCATCGCGTACTTCACCTCTCCCCTGATTGGGAAGGCGGAGCACAGCTTTGCCAAAATCGTTGTTAATGGCTTCTACCAGTTCATGACTTAGAGTATCCGCATAAAACGATTCAGCTTTTCTTCCCATAGTTCCTCTCACTATTCAACGATGGCAGATTCCTGGTTTATAACGCCTCGAGAGTCTTTTTGACCAGCTTTATATCCTGCCACATCAACCATTTCGGACTGCCTACTTCTTTCGAATCATTACGCAGCAGATAAGACGGATGAAATATCGGCATTACTTGCGAACCACGAAATTCAAACCACTTGCCCCGAATTTTACTGATTGGTTGCTTAACTTGCAATATATATTGCACGGCTGTTGAGCCAGCTAAGAGAATAAGTTTTGGTTTTACAAAAGCAATTTGAGCGTCAAGATAAGGACGACAAGCCGCTGCTTCGTCGACGTTAGGGACGCGGTTTTGTGGAGGGCGACACTTAACGATGTTGCAAATGTAAGTGTCCCTTTTGCGATCGATATTTACTGACGCTAGGATTTTGTCGAGAAGTTGTCCGGCGCGACCAACAAAAGGCAAGCCGGTTTCGTCCTCTTTCTCTCCTGGCCCTTCGCCGATAATCATCAATTTCGCCTGCGGGTTGCCATCAGCGAAAACGACGTTGGTGCGTGTCTGACAAAGTTGGCACTGTGTGCAAGTAGCTGCCACTTTTGCCACTTCTTGAAGATTGGCAAAGCCCGGGTTAAAAAAAGTTACTGCTAAATCGTCACAATTGGAGTCTTCCGAGGAAGTGATATCGTACAGACTCAACTGTCCTTCTACTTGTTTTTGCATATCGTCAGACCGCAACTAAATTGCTGGGACGATTGGTATATTGTCACTTGTTTCGGACTTTTTCAAATGAGTATTTGTGCTCTTTGAGACCGGACCGCTCAATTCGTCCACAGTGATACCATTAACAGTATCAAGTGAATAGCCAAGGCATATACCAGCGCTCCGCGCGAAGTCAAACGGATCTCCCGTAACATAGATCGAATGCTTGCTATCAACAAGCGTGTCAGGTGCAGGAATGTTGTCTTGCCCTGGTTCAAGATTCAACAGTAATTTGGCTGGATCGATCACGACTAGTTGATGCTCAAGCACCCGGCTGAATGACTGGCTCAGAAATGGGAAATGCGTACACCCCCAAACCAGTACTTCAACCTTCTCTTTGCTCAATGTCCTGGCGTACTTTTCTAGAAGAACTGAAGTTGAATCAAGTCCGGCCTCACCTCGCTCGATAACGGGGACAAGGTCGGGGCAAGCGATTTCTACGACGTCGACATTTGCATTTACTTGATGTATTGCCTTGGAGAAAGCTTTCGCCTTCACGGTAGCCGTGGTTGCCATAACGCCAACTTTCCGCCCCAGCTTGCCGACGTATTCTGCGGTGGGCGCAATCAAATCGAAAATTGGTACGGCGACTTGCCGGCGTGCCGAATCCAATGCGACAGAAGCACTTGTATTGCAAGCAACAACAATGCCGTCTACATTTTTGCTCACCAACCAGGAAACAATCTCGCTCATGAACGAGACAATTTCGCCTGGCGAGCGGTCGCCGTAAGGACAACGCGCCGTGTCCCCAAGGTAAACAAACTCTCTTGCCGTTGCACCGTTGCCGTCTTCGTCTGATGAGAGCCTATTCAGCTTGTCCAGTACGGTTAGACCACCGACGCCTGAGTCAAATAGCCCGATTCGTCGGCAATTTTTCAACTGTTTGTAGTCTGTCGACGTCACGGGAAATTTCTCCTGGCAGGTTCAATTAGATAGAGACGGAATTCGATCGCGAAAGTCCCCTTCTTAACGTCCCGTTAACACAGAGGGATCATTAGTAGGGCCTATGGACCTGCGCTTGAGCATTGGCAGTTGTTGGTTCGACTTGGGCGAGCTGATTTTGCTTGACCAAATAGAGAATAACACCTTGCTCCAGGGCTTTGGCAATGCGGTCCTGGTAATCATAAGAGATTAACCTCTCTCGTTCTTCCTTGCAAGATATGAAGCCTACCTCGGCCAAAACGGCCGGCACGGCAGTATGGTTGATGACATAGAACCGGGCCTTGCGCACGTAGCGATCCGGCACTTCCAGGTTGTTGACGAGGCAGTCATGAATTGAATCGGCAAAAGGTTTACTCTGGCCCGTTTGGTAATACGTCTCAATGCCGCGAATATCGGATTCGCCGTCCAGCGAATTTATATGGACACTCAAGAAGAGATTTGGCGTTACGGTGTTGGTCAGTTTCACTCTGTCTTCCAGCGACACAAAGGAATCGTCCGAGCGGGTCAGGGTGACCTTGATACCTCTTTTCTCAAGCCTTTGTCTGAGGGTATTGATGATTGACAAGGTCAACTCTTTTTCCTCGATGCCGTTTCGCCTGGCGCCCGGATCACTGCCACCATGACCAGGGTCAAGGACGACCTGTAAGCCGCTCGGCAGCGGACCGGCAAGGCGCGCATTGCCTACCTTGTTAAAGGTCAACAACAGCTGCGAAGCAGAATTGACCATTTCCGAGTGCACAGAACAATCCCGGCTGCCTAGATCAAAAACGAGGCGGGCCACGGTTGGCTTCCCTTCAGGGGAGCCGACCCGCATTGTTTTGAAGGGGGCGCCGGACTGCGCGATCGGCAGATCAGCCTCGCTTAAAAGAGGCAGATTCTCAAAATCTACGACGTATCTTTCTGGTTCGTGGAGGCGGAAGGCGCTGGCCTTAAAGCGCTGCTTGCCACTGATTCTCACTCTGACAATATTGCCAATAGAATCGTTTTCATACTCGTCCTTGTTGGCACCGGGAGCTTCGATTTCAATCTTTGGTAGATTCGAGGTAAGTTCCACTGACTTGTTCTCGGTGGTATCCGCCGGGTTTGTTTCAGATACCTCAGGTGTTGCTTGAGCTTCCCGGCTGACCACCGTTTGTCTAGGCGATGGTAGAGCGTTCA
>PSRH01000240.1 GCA_003175915.1 Candidatus Melainabacteria bacterium
GCTCGCCATGATCAAGAAGTCGCCGCGCAAATTCCCCGCACCAGCAAGAACATTACGTCTAATGCGCCTGAAAAGGAACCGAAGCCTTCAGAGCACGTAGACGTAAATGAGAAAGAGAAATCCAGATAGATATTTAGAGACAAGGCATCCGAAATCCGAACGACGTAAATTGTGACAAAGGAAGGAGTTATGAGTAGCTTTCGCGCAGGCGACCACGTTTCCTGGAATGCAGAGGCACATAGAGTAACCGGTTTTATCATCGAGATATGTAGCGCTGACATTGATTTTAATGGACTAACTCACCACGCTACCCAGCATGAACCGCGGTACTTTATCAAACCCGATAACAGCGATGACATCGCAATACATTCGGCCTCAGCTCTTACGAAGATTGACCCCGGACTGTTGTGAGAACCTGACGCTACCGAACGGATTGAATTGTCTGCGTATAATGTTAAGTTCTGGATGAGATCTCTGACAGCAGCTTATCTAGGGCAGCCTGAGCACGCTCCATGTCATTGCGGGATACGCACCCTTCTCTATACAGTTGCTCGTACTGCTGTGCTTTCTTAATCGCCTCCTGAAGCTCAGCGATGCGGTCGCTGGTTACAACGGTTGTAACATCATGGTGTTTCTCAAGCGGGGTATCAGCGGCCGTCGATCTGGTCCGGACTATATTCTGCTGAGCTATGTACTGAACATCAGTGGATCCGAAGTTGGTTCGAGTGGCGAGCTGAGCCAGAAAGTGTTGTGGCTCGATGTTTCTGCCTGTTCGTTGATCTTTGAGCGCCAGGTGAAGATGGACACCAGTGGAAAGACCAGTGCTGCCCGCATAGCCTATGACTTGCCCGGCGGTAACTTGGTCACCTTTGCTGACTGCTATTTTATTTAGATGTCCATAAATAGAGGTGACGTTAAGTTTCGGATGCGAAATGAACACAGCATTACCGAGGTCGCTTTCTCTTCCTGCGTCAGTTACAACACCCTCGGAGATTGCTTTGACGTTCTCGTTGAGCTTGGCTGCCAGGTCAATGCCTGCATGAAAAGATTTTCGCTTCAGGACCGGATGTGTTCGGAGTCCAAATTTGGATGTAACTCTAACTTGATCCAAAGGCATCGAAGCTTCCATTATCTTGAAAGGAACAATTGCGTTTGCTGGCTGGAATACGCCCGTTAGGGAGGCTGCGGCAATGACTACACTGAAGATGGAGAACGAAAAAAGCAGGTGACGATACACTCATAACCTCCGACGGGATATGCGACAAATTATTTTCTAGCATGGACGAGATTTGAGCGCTTGAATTGCTCTGGATGAGCTTAATGTTGGATTGCCTTCGGCGTTACTGCTCACAAGGCAACTAAACGATCAAGAGAGCACATTGACGAATGGCTCATCTCCTATAGTCAAAAATGGTTTGGGATAGTTGTTGCAGCGGGGAGGTCAGCACAAGAAGTCCTTGCTCAAGGACTTTCGAAATTTCACTCGCCATATCCGGCCGGCCACTGCTGCAAGATTTTAACTTGATCCCACTGGTTAAGTCCCTGAACTTGGAAATTACAGCTACAAAGCCGTACTTCGCGACTTAACACCTTTCTTAAATTCAGACCTTCGCATGCGTTGATCGTAAGAACTTTTTCGGGCGGCGGCCACAGCTAATCGTTTTTCCGTCATTCTCGCACGCAATAGCTGTAGATATCTCTTCCTCCAGCTCATCTGCGAGCATGTGTGTTTCAAAATCCCGATATACTCCAAAAACTCTGCATTTGTCGCGCTTGTCGAGTCACGACGCGGCCCATCTAGGGATGGGATTTGATCAAGACCGAGCTGGTCCATTATACGAAACAAGGAGAGCACGTCTACATCCAATGCTCCCTTTTCTATATTTTCTATCGTCTTTGGTTTAACGCCAAGCAAATTGGCAAATGATTTGTACGTGAGCCCAAGCCGCCATCGGCAAGCACTTACCTGTTCAGCGAATGTCGCATATGTTTGAACTACCTCACTCCTTATACTTTCGGCAGTCATACGATTTTTTGTCCTCCAGCTTGATGGCTATACTTGTAAACCCTGCTCGCTGCACGTTCGGCATGCAGTTCGCCTTGTAACTTAATCTCAAAGGTTTTTTGATTATGTATATCGGTTCCGGTTCCGAACCATTTGATAATGTTTTTTTCTACATCCTTTATGGGTAAGGCGCGGAAGAGAATCCATCGGTAGTCATTCGCTGCCGAACGTAATCGAGCCGCTACCTCAAATGGCTTGCCTGATACCGTCGATTCCTTCCAGCTGCTCTTACAATCATTTCGATCATCTTCATGAATTTCGCTGAACCAGGCTGATCCAAGGCTGTTCTCCGGATAGCGCTCGGTGATTTGATACCAGCGCGAATTGAAATAGTCAATTTCTCCTTCTGCATCTGCTGTCCAAACAATTTGCGGTATTGCTTCGGTGATGATTCGGTATTGTTGGGCCTTTGCTTCTGCTACTTCTCGACGCTGTCTTTCATTTTTCAAACCTAACAACTCTTCCCTTGCTTGCCGTTCAGCATTTAGCGCTAACCGCAAGGCTTCGTTGCTCTTCCGCAATTCATTAGCAAGGCATGACTGATCGAGCACCTTTAGCGAAGGCGGCTCAGCATCGTGAAAGTCAGGGTCCTTCTGGACGTCCATTCTTGTTCCTCCAAAATTCCAGCTAGGAATCCAAGCACCGCTTCATTATCCAAATATAGTAGCACTACTATATTTGAAAAGGTAATAGTGTGCCGGCTGCTTAACTTAGGGTTACAGTGCTGGGCCCATGCTTGTCCGATAGCCGGGGTGTTATATAATTGCTACTATCTTGGGGTTCGCCGTATGAAAAAAAGTGCCGAGCATCAGCGAAAGAGCAATCGAACACGCGGTAGAGCGATGATCGGTGAGGCGCAGTCTGCTAACGTCCTCGCCAGGGCAGATCTTATGGCCATGATCAGCGACGTGATTGGACAGCGCGGTTGGACGCAATCTGAGGCCGCCGTTTTCCTGGGCGTGGGCCAACCCAGAATCTCCGACCTCTACCAAGGACGTGTCGACAGATTTACTGTAGACATGCTGATGATCTGGCTAGAAAAACTAGGCAAGGATGTCAGTATTTCGGTTCAGAATAGTATTTTTGGACATGAAGGGCACGAGAAGAAAGTTCAGCTCGCTTTATATGTATGTGGAGCTGCGGACAAACATTTGCTAGATAATATAGCGGCCTTATTCCAAGGAAATACTGACCGATACTCGCTGAGAATCATAAATGTGCTTGACCAACCGAGCCTAGCAGAGAGCGAACGCATCACTTCCATACCGTCCTTAGTCAAGGAAATGCCGGAGCCGCGCCTGGTCATTACCGGTGACTTATCTGCTAAATCGGTACGCTGGCAGCTTGCCAGTGCTGAGCGTAGGGCGCTAGATAACCGGCATGCAGCCCAAGAATTGCGACAAGCCAGTCAAGATCAGCGGGATACACAGCTAACTGATCGCGAACAACGTTCTAAAACGAATAGAAATCGTACCCGATAGCATGGCAGTTTTGAATTCATTCCTCAACGCGCAGTACCAATTGCGGTGCCGAATCAATCAACTAGCCCAAGCATCTTATCGTACAGACTCCTGGAATCTTGATTGATCTATAGTTAGTCGATGCGGACCTGTTCGTCCGAGGGTGGTACAGACACATGCGACGAAAACTGCGTAGCGAACTTTTCTGCTTCCACCACATTTAGATCAGCCTCGTCTTGCACAGCCTCATTTATATCAGTGTTAGCTTTTATACTTTCCGGCTCGTTCTCTTTCATATTCTGCGATCCCGACTCTTCTGCAGGATGCACCGCTCTCGAACCTTTACGCTCCTTGCTAGCGGGCTTATCGCCAATCACCAAAGTCAAGATAAATGCCCCAACTGCTGCAATGATCGGAGGCATCAGTGGTTTGAGAAAAGACGCTAGCAAAATGCGTAAAAGATTCAGCACGAGTCACCGGAGTTTGACGGATGAGCGCTTCGGCATTCAAGACTAGTTATCGCACCGGACTTTCGGTCGGCGCCTTCGGAACCGACGAATTGGTGTTTGGGGCGATATTGCTTGTGCCTGTGTTGTTGTTCATGTCGTTTCTTGCTGGAGCGTTGGTATCTCTTGTATACATGTTTTGATTGGCATTTACTGCCCAGATTATGCCTAACGCGACTATTGCAGCTACAACAACCCAGAACCAGTTGTGCCGTTCTGTTTGGTCTTGAAGCGGACGATCGCTTCCTTGATATGTTGAGGCCATGAGGTTTTCTCCTCTTTCAATGAGTATAAACATAAGAGCTAGACGCGCACCATGTAACCTGGTTCCTATAGTTGATTCGACCTGAGCGGGCGTGAATCCTGAGACGTAGCAATTGCACTGTGGCACCTCCGGAAGTTACTGCCTGGTGGCACAGCTCTGGTAGGTGCTTGCCGTCTCTAGCATAAATGGCTCCTTTCTTTGGAACAAGACGCAAAACAATGCTGAAACGACCAAGATACCGACGGACACAGCTACGGTAAGCCATGTTTGGCCAACCGCATTGCCATACACAAACAGAGGGACACCAACGAGAAATCCAATCATCGTCCCCCAATAGATTCCCTTGGCGTCAAGCCTGTTCCAGTAAAAGCTAAGAACGGTCGGAACAGCTATGCACATTCCTACACTATTTAGGGTCCACCACAGGAATTGAAGATTGAATCCAGGAATGTACACTAGTGCAAATGCCAATAAAAGCCCAACGATAGTAATTCCCACCATAGCCAACCGACCTTGCAGAAGAATCCTTTTGTCCCACAAAGCTTGAGTTCTAGATGCTTCTGGCGTTATCTGATTCAAGGACTCTTCAAGATTAGTCTTTTGTTCTTCCTTCGACACTGGCAGGCAGTTGAAACAGAATAAGGAACTAGCTGCACACATCGCGGAGTCCATTGTTGCGCATAGTCCTCCCAGCATCATAACGATGAAAGCCACAACTGCCCATCCGGGCAGATAGTGAGCAACTGTAGCTACTCCAATCATAGAACTATCCACTCCAGCTGGCACGCTTATCGCCAAGGCAGGATTTGCCGCAAGGAATCCGAGTGTTGATAGAGCAATTGGGACAATACCAAATAAGAGTCCTGCAAGGATGTATGCGGCAAAAAGTTTCTCTTTCTCAATCGAGAATGCTCGTTGCCAGTTCTGCTGGTCGCCCAGTGAGCCACAGATCAAACCAATACTGGTGACTATGCCGAACTCGAACGCCACTTGCCCATCAAAAATGCTTTTATGCTGACCTGTTATACCACCAAGTCCGTGCGCCACGGCGCTCAGCCCGCCAGCATTGGCAAGAGTCCAGGGTATGATCAGCAAACCGCCAATAACAATCATTGAGTACTGCAGAAAGTCGGTAACGATCGATGCGCGCATGCCAGAAATTATGCTGTACGTCAGGGTGGTGGCCGCCAGCACGAGCATGACCGCTTGCAGCGGAACGCCGGTAAGAAGTGTAAAAATGCTGCCGCCCGCATATAACTGCATCGTCACTGCAATCAGCTGGTACCAGAAGAATACCAGCAGATACATTTTGTGAACTCTTTCGTCAAAACGATATCTGATCCATTCTGGCTGGGTGTAGCCGGCCGGAAGATAATCTCTGATGCGCACTGCCAGCGGTGCAATGATCATCAAGCTAAGAATGTTGGGGGCAGTGAACCAAAAAATTCCTGGCAGACCATTTTCATAGGACTGTTTGCTGCTGATGAACAACGCGGGCGCCCAGATCCAGGTTACGCAGATCGAGACAGCTCCCAACCACCATGGCACTTTTCTTCCTGCCGCCATAAAGCCCACTGCGGTATGCCACTTGTGGGCACGTGAGGCCAAGGAAGTGGCAATAATCATTAACGCTGAAAAAGCAATCAGTAGAACGTAGGCTGCCACTGGCGTCATGACGTGCATTAACTACTCCCCCTCAGAAAGGTTGGCGGCGCCCACCCGGGAACAACCATGAACAATCCAAAATGTGCCTGCCGGGGTGCTTTTGAAAAACCAAGCCGACGATAGGATTTGAACCCACGGCCTACGGCTTACGAACTCGGGATCGTATCAAAATTGCCGCATTATGGTCAAATGGCAGCTCTTAGTGAGCCAATCCTAGGACCAGAGATTATACCCGCGTTTCTCTAAAACCAAATTCTCCAGACAGGTTACATCTGGCTGAGTTTATCATTGCTTGTATTGTCTCTAGCAATCAGCGGTAGAGTGATCCAGAATGTTGTTCCGGAACCCTCTTGTGATTGGAATTCTATTCGCCCGTGATGAGCTTCGATAATGTATTTGCAGATTGATAAGCCCAGCCCCGTGCTCCGAATGTTCTTCTGCGATCCTTGTTGCAAGTGCGTGTATTTTTCGAAAATCAAAGGCTGCTGCTCTTTTGGGATGCCACTGCCAGTATCGCTTACAGAAACACGCACTTCCTTTCCTCGGGTGCTGCCGACAGTAGTGCGCACCAGCGATTGAGGCTGTGAGGCATTTATAGCATTTGATAATAGGTTTATGAATACTTGAACCAATCGGTCATGATCTCCTGAAATGAATACAGGCTGCAAATTCTGTGTTTCAATGACAACGTGTTTTTGATCGGCATAATCACGGACTGCTTCAGTAGCTTGATCGATTGCGTTTTTTAAATCAATATTCGTCAGCTGAACGTCTAGTTTGCCTGCTTCGATCTTGGCACTGTCCAGCAATTCTCTGATCAAGACAATCAGACGGTGCACGCTCATCTCTGCTTCAGATGCCCTGAGCTTGACCTTCTCGGGCACTTCCCCAAACTTTCCTTCTCTCATCATCAAGAGCATCGCTTGAAGCGACGTAAGGGGCGAATGTAGCTCATGCGTGATTGTGGCTAGAAACTGTTGTTTCATCTGGTCGAGGTCTCGTTCCTTTTGCTGCGCGGCCTCAACTGCATCAGCCATTTCATGGAGAACTTGATCGACGTGAGACAGTTCATCGTTTCCGGAAAGCTGAGGACGCATTCGCGTCTTGGCAGCGAAGCGTTCTATGTTGTCTATGATAGTTGCCAGGCGCAC
>PSRH01000226.1 GCA_003175915.1 Candidatus Melainabacteria bacterium
CCGAATAAGATTTGGTCGTAATGGTTAGGGTAGCTCAAGAACTCGTTGTGGTTGATCTTGACGATCATCGGTATTTTGTGGGCATACTTCCGAGCCACAGAGCCGAGGACGCCGTAGGTGGAAGCGACAGCATTGCAGCCGCCTTCAATGGCTAGCTTGACGATGTTTTCGCCGTCAAAGTAGATGGGATTCTTGGCAAATGAGGCCCCGGCTGAGTGCTCGATTCCCTGGTCAACCGGCAGAATCGAGACATAACCGGTACCAGCAAGCCGGCCGTGGTTGAGAATCGCCTGGATACTTCTTAGCACTCGTGGTGAGCGGTCGGACTGGGCAACTATCCGGTCGACAAAGTCCGGGCCGGGAAGGTGTAACTGCTCTTTCGGAATGCCTTTGGATTTGTGCTCGAGGTAATAAGATGCCTTATTTCCCAGAGATTGTTCGATTTTAGATATTTCGGTCATAACTGGCATGATGTTGGATTACTGCCCCCTTGATATTTTGCGTACCCGCCTTAAATTAGCAGATATGGCGCCTAATGCCTCTAAAACATACAGAAACGATACATCTTTTGAGATATCTGCCGCCGACTGAGCTTCTCTTGGCTGGCTAAGCGTCGTCTAACAAGAATTGAGTCCTGATCTGATTTTGGCGAAGTTCGCAGAGACGGTTCGACCACATCCTGTACCACTTGCGCAGGGGCGGCTTCAGCCGCCCCTACAGAACCAGGATGGGATGGCACCTAGAGCGCATCCATGGTGGATCAAAAGCGAACGACGGGGATGAAAATGTTATTGGAGCAAAGCTCTGATGGCGCTCATGGTGGCATCGTTTTAGATATATTCAAGTTTGGATTGCGGCTCATCTGGCAGCAGTTTGAGTGCAGAATTGCTAGTAAACACCAGGTTCAAGTGGTATAAGTGGGTGTTCTTAGCTTTCCTTCTTTTATCGTGATCATTACAGTGAAATTGCGAAGGTCTGAATGACTAATTATCTCGATGAATTAGAAAGCGACAGTATCTTCATCATTCGGGAAGCTTATGCCAAGTCAAAGAACTTGGGGATGCTCTGGTCTATGGGCAAAGATTCCACCGTCCTGCTCCATCTTGTGCGCAAGGCATTTCTGGGAAACTATCCCATAGTCGTTATTCACATTGATACCAGCTATAAGATACCCGAGATGATTAGCTGGCGAGACGATTTTGCCAGGCGCAACAATTTGCGTTTGATTGTCGGCGTGAATAAGAGGGCTCTTGCCGACGGGATGGCGCCGGAGAAAGGACGTCTTCAATGTTGTGGTTCCCTGAAGACGGAGGCCTTACTGGATATCGTGCATGAGCATCGAATACAGGCACTATTGATTGGCATTCGTGGCGATGAAGAAGGATCGCGTGGAAAGGAGCGTATTGTCTCGCCCCGCCTTCACTCGTCAACCTGGGCCTATAAGCAGCAGCCAGCCGAGTTATGGCACTATTACAACCTGCATTTACCGCAAGATGTTCACGTTCGTATTCACCCTCTGCTGCGCTGGACTGAATTGGATATCTGGAATTACATTAGGCGGGAGAAGCTGGAGGTTATTCCGCTTTACTATGCCAAGGATGGCAAAAGGTACAGGAGCCTAGGTTGTTATCCCTGCACCGACTCGATTGAGTCAGGCGCTAGAAACGTAGACGAAATCATCGAGGAATTGAAGAGCACAAAACTTAGCGAACGCGCCGGACGAGCCCAAGATAAGGTTGACACTTATGCTATGCAAAAACTCCGCAAATCAGGATATATGTGATATCCCGCAACAAGAAGTGTATGACAAACCAGCTTTTACAGTGGTTGTCGTTGGCAGTGTTGACCATGGTAAATCGACACTCCTGGGTCGATTATTGATGGAGAGCGGTGCCGTCGAAGTCGATCGTGTTCGCCGTGTAGAAACAATTTGTGCAGCGAAAGGCTCCAATTTTGAACCGGCATTTCTCTTAGATGCGCTGGAAGAAGAGCAAAGCCAGGGCGTCAGCATTGAGAGTACTCATTGCCAACTGAGATATGAAGGACAAAAATTTCAATTCATCGATGCTCCGGGACATTTAGAATTCATCAAAAATATGACTGGAGCAGCCAGCTATGCGCGTATAGCGATTCTGGTCATTGACGCAGTTGAGGGTGTGCGATCCCAAACGATTCGACATCTTGAAGTGCTTGCCATGCTGGGAGTCACTAGGCTCCTAGTAGCTGTCAACAAGGTAGACAAAATCAACTATGACTCCGCCGCCTATCATGATATATGTGCGAAAACGCAAGAGCTGCTAAACACTCTGAAACTTGATTGCGATCACTTCTTACCGATTTCTGCTCTGAACGGTGAGAACTTGTTCAAGGCAAGTGAAAATTTGCCCTGGTATTCAGGAAAAACACTGATTCAGGTATTGAGTGAGCTTGCTCCACCAGCAGCAAGGGGATGCAACAGCGGTTACTTTCGTATGATGCTGCAGGATGTATATCGATTTGGTGGCGAACGATTCTTCGCAGGTAGAGTTGTTTCTGGCAGCATTACTCCAGGGCAGCTTATTTTGTTCTCGCCTTCCGGAAAAGTTTCTATAGTCGAAGCGATCATTAGCTACCCAGATGAAAAGCGGGAGCTGGCTGTCGCGGGTGAATGCGTTGCTCTTAAACTGAGTGAACAGATCTTTGTTGAGCGGGGCGAAATTGTTTCTCGCCCTGACCAGGCTCCTGAAGTGCTTGACGAATTTATTGCCACGATAGTTTGGCTTGCAGAAGAGGAATTAGAGCTCGGCGCTCAATACATTCTCAAGATCGGAACAGCCGAGGTGGGATGTTCAGTCTACGCTTTCACATCGAACAACGAGTCGGTGGATTTGCTGAACAGGGGTGATGTTAGAGATGTCATCATAAAGCCCTCGTCCCCAATTGCATTAGACAGGATCGAAGGAACAAGCGGGTTAAACAGGTTCGTGCTTTGCACCAAATATGATACCGTAGCCGCTGGCAGCGTCATGGAGGAGAAGCGAATCTTTCGAGGAATGCCGGTCGCCAGCCCCTTTGTGCAGAGGGAGAACGGCTATCTTGAAAGGATGGTAATAGAGGCGGCCCAAGGACATAAAGCGGCCGTACTGTGGCTGACCGGATTGTCCGGCTCCGGTAAGAGCGCGCTGGCCAAAGCGCTCGAGGCCAGGCTCTTTGCCGCAGGAAGAACAGTAATGGTTCTGGATGGGGACAACCTAAGGAAGGGTCTGTGTGCCGACCTTGGATTTTCTCGGGAGGATCGCGCTGAGAACATAAGACGAATTGCCGAAGTGGCCAGACTATTGCTTGATGCAGGTACGCTAGTAATTGTTGCCTGTCTATCGCCCTATGCAGAGGACCGCGACCGGGCCCGTAGTATCATCGGCGAAGACGATTATCTGGAAATCTTCCTCTCTTGCCCATTGGAGGTCTGTCAGGGAAGGGACCCCAAAGGTTTATACAAGAAGGCTGCCAGTGGCGAAATCACCAGCTTTTCTGGGCTTGATTCTCCATATCAACCACCTGTGCACCCCAATCTCTTGATTGATTCGAATCAAATGAGTCTCGATCAGGAAGTCGAGGCAGTGATTGCTCTCTTGCGTAGCAAGCAGGTAATCGGTACGGCAATTGGCAGAATCTGGCCGGCCAAAAGACCCAACACGAGCCAATCAATGGCAAGGGAAGTGATATGACTGGCGGCAGTGACGATCAACTAGTAGATTGATTGAGTCTAAGAGGAGCAAGTAGTTGTGATTATGGAGGCAAAGTCCTTCGAGACCTTGTTTGTTGGTGGTGCGCCGAGGACTGGCACGACCATATTGCATGCCATTCTTTGCACCTCTCCGTTGGTCAATAGGTACATCGGTGAGTGCAGTTATTTTTCTGCCTTTATGGAGCCATATAGACACGGGGTTCTCGCCTATGATGTCCATACAAAGCACTATTTCAGCTCACTGGCCGCATTCCGTGAATTTCATGGATCGATTTTGGAGCGTGTGCTTGAACACCTCTGGGCTGCTGCCGAAACTCCGCCTATACTTGCTCTTAAGGATCCATTGCTGACTGCCCATTTCCCTCTTCTTGCCGAATTGCTTCCCAAAGCGCGATTTATAGTGATTGTCCGTGACCCTCGTGATGCCGTGCTCTCCCTCTGTGAGGTCTACAAGCGAATGCACGGCACTAGCGAGCTTGCTGAGCATTTATCTGTGGCTTGCGATCAATATGCTTCTGTCTACAAGGCTATCTCAAGCAATCTGGAGAAGTTTGGAAATCGTCTCTTGCTTATCAATTACAACTTGCTGGTTAGTGGCGGTGAGCTAGATAAGTTAGCGGCATTCGGTATCGAGGGGCTCTCGCTCGAGAATGTCTGGAAGGACGCACGTACCAACGTTTATGAATATGCTGGCGGTGATTGGTGGACCGATCTTTATGGCACGGGTGTTTCTCCCGTATCCATCGGCCGCTACGCTGACAAGCTCAATCAGGAGATGATTAGTAGGATAGATGAAACTTGTCGAGCTGTTTTTGATCAGCTTCTTGATCAAAACTGCGCTCGAGGATCTTTGCCACAGATTGCCTCAATAAGTAGTCAACAGATTTGAGCTTTTCCTTTCGGCGTGCCAAGCCGTCCGCTCTTTTTTGGGGAAGCAAGTCGCGGTACGTTGAATATCTATCATTTGAAGCAGGGCCGAGCGCCAATTTCTTTTCTCTAACTTCATTCGCTGTGCTGCTCCGAAAGCTCAATTAGCGTGCCGCCAGCCGCTTTGGGATGAATGAAAGCGATCTTGGCTCCGCCGGCTCCGCGCCGGGGGGTGGCGTCGATCAACCTAATTCCTCTTGACTTTAGGGCGGCCAATTGCTCTTGGATATTGTTGACGCCAAGGCAGAGATGATGCAGTCCAGGTCCGCGCTGAATCAGAAATTTGCCCACGGGTGTTTCTTCCGAAAGCGGCTCCAGGAGCTCTATGTGCGTATCTCCAACCGCTAACTTGGCAAGGCGCACGCCCTGTTCCTCCACTACTTCTGTCGAATCAAGCGCCAAACCGAGGGCATCGAGATAGAAGTGCATGGCCTCTTCCAGATTTGCTACGGCGATAGCTATGTGATCCAATCTTGCTTGCGACATTTTCACTTGCCTTTGCTATTACTTAAGTAGTGCTGAGCCTCGGCAAATCATACGCTGATTCTTAAAAAGTGAGATATCTGGCTGTCGACAAACTTAAATGGTTTAGCTGTGAAGGACGCTGGCATTGGAGTAGACTCTTGGCTTGAATGAGATGGTAGTCATCAGCACCCGTCAGACGGAGCGTAGTAAGTTATGATCGGCAGAATATTAAGAGAGCAGGTTTCAGTAGGCAAAGTCCGTCAGACTGGACTTAAAAGCAGGTGGTTGCCAGGTTTAATTGCGTTCTCAGCAGCGGCGAGTGTAGCCGTTCAACCTGCTACGTATGCCGACGATGCCCCGCTGCCGATTAAGCGTATTTCGGTAAACCCCGATAAACAGCTTGTTGTTGAATTTGCCGCGCCAGAAGGCTCCTTTCCTGCCAAACCAAACGTCCAGGATTTTCCTGGGACAAATCACAGGCTGGTATTGGATTTCAAAGACTCAATTATCGACAAAGAGCAGATCGCTCCAGCTCGAGACACGCTCGGTGTCCTCACGAAAGCTTACCCGGCTATCAAGGGTTTACGTTATGCCGCTTTGACAAATACGGCGACTCCCACAGCCAGAATTGTTCTCGATTTGCCCGAGACGATGAAAACCAATCCGCACATAGTCAAGCTCGAAGCCAATGCAGTGACAATTGACCTCGGTTTCGAGGGTGGTGGCGCTGGCGATGGTACGGAGAAAGTGACGGCTGACAGCCAATCAACGAGTGACAGCCAATCAACGACAACCAGCACTCCGGCAGCAACCGGCTCCAGTCCCGTAGTAACTCCCCCAACATCCACGAGTCCAGTTGCGACAAGCGAGCCCAATAGAGAACGCATCGAAGCTCCCGCCGGAACGACCAGCGAAGCGGATAAGAGTTCGTCTGCTTTAAGTACTGCTCCCATCGCAGCGGGCGATACTAGCTTGCAAAGCAAAAGTGAAACAGCGGCAGGAAGCGTTGCCGGAAATTCATCACCGCCGGCCACTCCTGATCTTAGCAAAGGAACCGACAGTACCAGTACGGCTCCGAAGTCGGCAAGCGAAATCCTTGCTGCCCCGACAAGCACCAGCCTTCAGACACCCGCTTCAACTTCTGAGCAAAAGCCGGGAACTACGGAGGTGTCTGGCGTGGCTGCGGGAACCGATATGACGGCGGCCAGTTTACCGTCCACCACCGCAAAGGAAGAACCGCCCCCGACCGCCGCACTGACCGGACTAACGAAAGACACCCCTGAGAAACCCGCCGATCAAGTTGCTAGTATCACTCCAGCTTCAGCTACGACAACACCGCCTGTTACGTCGAGCATGCCTGCGGCAATACCCTCTGGCGGCGGCGAGGACGCGAAGCACCAATATGCGGAAGCGGTTCGTCACTACAACCAGGGTTACGAGCTGCACAAAGCTAACAAGCTGAGCTCCGCAATTTCTGAGTATCAGGCGGCAATTGCAGCCAACCCCAATCTCTCGCAGGCTTACAGCAATCTTGGCATGATCTACAACCAGCAGCATAATTACCCTGAAGCCTTGACGGAATTTCGTAGAGCTCTAGCTATTGATCCGAAGGACGCCATTACCTACAACGGCATTGGTGCGGCATTGCGAGCTCAGAAAGACCTTGCTGGCGCGATCAAAAACTGGCAGACAGCGGTGTCGCTTGATCCCAAGCTAGCGACCGCGCACTATAACCTTGGTACTGCCTATGAAATCCAACGGGACTACGACAAGGCTCTAGATTGCTACAGGCAGGCAGTGAAAAACGATTACCGCCTGGGAGAGGCCTACTACCGCATGGGATTGATCCTGCAAAAGAGGAACAATCTCGAAGAAGCATTGGAGCAGTTCAACAAGGCTCTGAAAATATCTTCGAAGGCAGAATACAGCCAGGATGCACATCAGCGAATTGCCTTGCTGAACGAGCGAAAAGCGACCCGCAAGTAAGCGCGGAGTCGTCCAGGCCAAATGATCATGCTGCTGCACTGGCTTAGCTCGAAGGGCCCATTGATTCTCCTTGCGCACGAGCTCCTAGCCTCATGGGGTGGTTCGGACACGGAGGATTACGACCGGGCTTGCCGCGTCAAGGATTACTTGGGGGCTATAGAGGTTGGCTCGGCTTGTGGCCTTATTCTGGGTGATGAGCCATTAATGATCTGCTGGTCCGAAATCTCCGAAAAGACTGGTACTGTCGTACGCTGGCGGCAGGCAGAGAATGAAACAGCAATGATAAACAGCTTGATTGAAATTCCGAAGTCGATTTGGGCGAGTCTATCGGCCCAAAGTCTCCAACCGAACTCCTAACTTATCTCGTCGGTTGTGGCTAAATTAAACTGCAATATAGCACCGGTTATCTCGGATGTTTGACTCTAACCAGCAATATTTTATCGGTTACGCATAACTTTTTGCTACTGAACCGCGAAGGAACTAAATTCGTCTTAAATCGTCGAGCTAGAGCAGCAGAGAACGGTAGAAATTACGGATGGAATTATGAATAGCTTTCATGTAGGCGACCATATTTCTTGGAATTCAGAAGCTCACAGGGTAAGCGGGTATATCATTGAGGTATGCAGCTTCGATGTTCATTTCAATGGACAAATACATCGTGCTAGTGATCGCGAGATACAGTATTTCATCAAATGCGACAACAGGGATGAGGTTGTAGTCGAAAAGGGCTCAATCTTGCGAAGATTGAGTTCAAACTGCGAGGCGGCTTAAGCTATCGACCGCCGACAAAGAGGCTGTCCCCAAAAGGCGGCAAAGCACCTAACATGCCCAAAACACCCTGCCTGCTTGTGATAGAAGATGACCCGAGAAGCCAAATGATCGTTGAGCTTTTAGCACAACGATTTGGCTGGGACGTGGTGCTAAAAGCCAATGCAGCAGAAGGACTGAGCTTCTTCAGGGAACCTAAGTTTGATTGTGCGCTCATATTAGTGGACTGTCGTATGGCTGAAATGAGTGGCCTGGAATTTACAAAGAGCGTCAGGAAAATAGAAGCCAAGACTGGTGAACATATCCCGATAATTGCCGTGACTGCCAACGCAATGATCGGAGATCGTGAAATTTGTTTGGCTTCGGGTATGGATGATTATCTAAGCAAGCCGTACACTATTAAGCAGTTCGAAGCTGTCGTAAAAAAATGGCTTCCGCCGTCCGAACAGGCCAATGGCTGAATAATCGTTTTGTCTGCATGCCTGCCAGAATGGGTTCTCTCTGGGTTAAAAAGCCTTACCGTCGCCGGTCAACGGCAGTTCGCCACTTTTAAGTCAGCGCACCCCCATCGGTCGATCATGCACTTCAGATCGGCCATTAGGGCCGGCTTTTGTAGGTAATCATCCATGCCTGCTTGGACGCACTTTCCCCGAGCTGCGTGGCCGGTCAGCGCTATGATCGGCACGCGCTTACGTTTCTCATTCAACTCTTTTTCTCGGATCAGCAATGCAGCGTGTCCGCCCTGAATGCCAGGCAAGCCAACATCCATAAATATAAGGGCAATATCTTGGCTATCTCGCTTTACTGCTTCCTCGCCGGAACCCACGACTTCGCATTGATAGCCGAGATGTTCGATGGCCCTTCTGATCACCATCTGCAGCGTGGGATCATCTTCAACAACTAGGATTATTCTCTTTGGCATAGTTCATCTCCAAATCGAATAACAACCCAAAACGTTGATCCTTCATTGATTTGACTTTTCACGCCCAATTCGCCGTTCATCAGGTCGGTAAGCGTGCGACAAATAGACAACCCTAGACCGGTGCCCCCGTAGACGCGTGTGGTTGAATCAGTGGCTTGCTGAAAAGGCTCGAAGATTTTCTTTTGCTGCTCTTCGCTTATGCCAATGCCAGTATCCGCAACAATAAATTTGAGAGTACATCCAGCATCATCCTTCCCGACAAGTTCAACACTGATTTTTATTTGTCCTTGAGCGGTAAATTTCACCGCATTGAAAACAAGATTTTGCAATATCTGTCTAACGCGCAACTCGTCACCGCAAAGAAGCTGTGGCACATTTTCTGCAACGTGCGCAGTAATCTGCAGTTTTTTCTTGGAAGCTTCGGGACTCGCCAATTGGACGAGATCACCAATGATCGGACGTACCGCAAAGGATCTATTCTCCAGGGTAATCGCTCCGGCGTTAAGCTTCGATGCATCAAGCACGTCATTGAGTATTTGCAGAAGTCGTTTGCAAGAGTCCATTGCTGCCCTTGCAAGCTCGCGCACATCGTCGCTTGCAGCGGATGCGCAAATAAGTTCTACTATGCCAATGATGCCAGCCATCGGAGTCCTTACTTCATGGCTTACCGTTGATAAAAAACGCGACTTTGCTTCACTCGCTTCTAAAGCCTCGTCACGGGCTTGTCTTAGAGCTTCTTCTGCTTGTTTACGCTCGGTTAAATCGCGGGTGACTTTAGCAAAGCCGACGAATTCTTGATCTTCGTAAATAGCTGTGAGCACCACGCTAGCCCAAAACGAACTACCATCTTTGCGAAGACGCCAACCTTCTTCCTCATATTTGCCATCGCGCAGAGCAATCGCCAATTCCTGCTGAGGATGTTTGTCATCAATGGCTTCCTGAGGGTAAAAAATTGAAAAATGTTTTCCGATTATTTCATCGGCAGTGTAACCCTTGATCCGCTCTGCTCCTTCATTCCAAGACGCTATATGACCATCGGGATCAAGCATAAAGATGGCATAGTCCTTGACGCCTTCGACAAGCAGGCGAAAAATTCTTTCGCTTTTCCGCAGCCTCGTGATTAGTTCCTCTGGTGACATTAGTTTTCCTTCTCATATTCATTCAACTCAAAGTGAACATTAACAACTCAAACTGAACATTAACAACTCAAACTGAACATTAAGACTACTTGGCTGGAGTTCGAGACTACAACCTCTGAGATTGGTTCCCAAGACCCCGCACAGCACCCAGTTTCAAGGACTTCAGTGCTCAGTACGCCTGGAAAACTTTGAAAGCGGTTTGAACAGGGCTGATAATCATATTTACGTTTCAACTGACAACCGGAGCTGCTTGAAAGCCCGGCAGGAGCAGGCTTATGGCAATGCCTTCTTGCCACCAAAAAATGGTGTATCGATTTTTGGGAGAGTACAAGCCCAATGAAAAGACAGCCTTGCTTTTGCACAGGCTAACTAAATTGCATTAACGCGTTCTTGCTGACGGTGATGCACCACGAGCAGTATCATTCAAAAGCTTGTTGTCACTTGTCGCAAATTTTTTCGACCAAACCGCTGGTGCTTTTCCCGGACACAATTTCAAGCAATTCCACTCTGCCGCCGAAAGATTGGACCAGAGGTGTCTCCGCCAGCGCATCAAGTTTATAGTCTTTGCCTTTTACGTGAATATCCGGTTTCACAACTTTGAGAAATTCGATTGGCGTATCTTCAGGGAAAATGGTGACATAGTCTACGCAGCAAAGATTGGCCAAAATCTCGGCCCGTTCGTTTTCGGGAACAAGGGGGCGAGTCGGTCCCTTCAATTTTGTTACCGAGGCGTCGCTATTCAGCCCAACAACGAGAATATCGCCGAGTGCTTTGGCCGAATTCAAGATACGGACATGGCCAATATGCAGGATGTCGAAGCAGCCGTTAGTTGTAACTATCCGCTTGTTTTGTGCCTTGTGCTCTGCAATTTTTTTGGACAGGTCTTCTCGCCCGACTACTAAACCCATGGGTGATCCTAAGCGGCTACTCCAATTAAGTCTATCATTAGCGCCGCTTAGTACGGCTTATAGAGCCAGGGTGAGGCGGTATTTCGAATTTTATGCCATTGGCTGTGTGGCTCGCAAACGGCAGAGCTGAGACGGAAACAATCTTCTTTTCAACTCACTTTTCTATATACTGCGCTAAACTATCAGCTATCTGTTCAGTCAATATAAGTTTCGACCCGCCTTGGACATTCAAGGTTGCTCCTAGTTTTGCCGGGTCGAAGACGAGCACGTCTGAACTTCCTCAAAGAGGCTATAAATATGCAAGACCAATACACTCCCAAGAAGGAAGACCTGTTTACTTTTGGTTTGTGGACCGTCGGCAACAGGGGGCGCGATCCATTTGGTGACGCGGTACGCCCGCCTATAACTCCGCTGCACATCGTCAAGCGTCTCTCCGAGTTAGGGGCGTACGGTGTCAATCTTCATGATAACGATCTGGTTCCCTTTGATGCCTCAGTTGCCGAGCGCGACAAGATTGTCAAAGAATTCAAAACCGCCCTTTCGGACAACGGTATGAAAGTGCCGATGGCCACCGTCAGTCTCTTCTACCACCCGATCTTTCGCGATGGCGCCTTTACTTCCAATAATGCGAAAGTGCGGGCGTTCGCTGTTCAAAAAACGATGCGGGCAATGGACCTCGGTGTAGAGCTGGGCGCCAAGATTTTCGTTCTCTGGGGAGGGCGAGAAGGAGTGGAGACCGATGCCAGCAAGAGCGCTCTCGATGCTCTTAAGTGGTATCGCGAAGCGATCAATTTCTTATGCGAATACGCCATAGATCAAAAATACGATTTGAAATTCGCCCTGGAAGCCAAACCTAACGAGCCGCGTGGCGATATTTATCTAGCCACGACTGGACACATGCTGGCTTTCATCGAAACTCTGGATCATCCTAATATTGTCGGCGTCAATCCCGAAGTTGCCCATGAGCATATGAGTGGATTGAACTTCTATCACGGCATTGCTCAGTCGATAGATGCCGGAAAACTATTCCACATAGACTTGAACGATCAGAAGCCAGGACGCTACGACCAAGATTTGCGCTTTGGCAGCGAGAGTATCAAACCGATGTTCTATCTGGTGAAACTGCTCGAAGAATCTGGTTATAAGGGTCCGAGACATTTTGACGCCCATGCCTATCGCTCCGAGGACGAGAAAGGAGTTTGGGACTTCGCTCTCGGTTGTATGCGGACATACAACATCCTCAGAGATAAGGCCAGGCAATATGCTTCTGATCCGGAGATTCAAGAGCTATTGCGAGATATCCGTGCCGCTGGCGGCACGGACGACTATGGTGTATCTAAATACAGCAAAGACAAGGCGAATAAACTGAAAACCGCAACGTTCGACGTGCAAGCGCTATCAAGCAAAGGCTCGTCCTACGAACGGCTTGATCAGATGGTTACCGAACTGATCTTGGGCGTGCGTGGAGATTCAAGGACTCGTGCTCTTGAAACGAAAGCGAAGGCCGCGGCCCGAGCCTAGGAACGAAATCTTGTACAAAGAGGAATCCCCAAGCCTATTGGTTTGGGGATTTTTCATACTTTCCGCTTACTTGGGCAATGGTATTTGCTACCGCCAAAATATTACTATAAAGCATAATAACAGTGATATTGAAACGAGGGGGCGAGCGCCATCGTGGCGTTCGCTCCCTCAGGGGCAGATGCAAGCGGCGTCCTATGAGGCGTCATTCCTCAGGTTCCGCTGAAGTTTGCTGTTCGGCGAACAGTTGACGCAGCGCGTCCAGTTCGTCGAGGGGGCAGGTAAGAGGCTCTCCTCCCCCGCCCTCGACTGCGATGACCACAGGTCTACCCGACCAGGTGCGAGGCAGAATCTCCTCGCTGAAATCCGGCAGCAGGCAGGCTGCCTGTGCGTAGTTAACGACGACGGTGATGGTGCCGTCTTCTGCGTAGTAGACGGGAAGTTGTTCGTTCCCGACGTTGACCGTGTCAGGGAAATCAAGCCAGGCGTCGGCCACCAGGGCTTGCAGGTTACGAACCTTGGTCAGGCGGGCCAGGTCGGCCCAAGAGAGAGGTTTATGAGGGCCATTCCTCGGCTCACAGATGGGCAGCTCTCCGAGACTGCGCACGTGCATGTCTTGCAGCACCTCAAGCGGAGTGCCATTGGGCATCGGACATTCCCTGGTAACGAGCCTCGCGTCGCCCCAGTACCAGACTTCGTAGGGTTCCTCCGCTTCACCGTCGCCGCAGGGATGGGACTCGATGACGAAGCCGACGTCATCGCCGACCAGCTCCCGTACAGCTTCCGGCGTGGTGCCAGTGAAACTGGTGCCTCCGGTTTTGCCTTCGGGGCAACCGTCCTTGAGAATCAACCCGACGCAGAGGATGAGCTCTGCCTGGCCGCCTCTTGAAGCGTGGTGCAGGCTGTCGCGTTGGATCTCGGCGAAGAAGCGATGGACCGACTGCCAGCGACCGGTGTCTTCGGCGCGACAAAGGAGGCGGTCGAGGTAGCCCCAGAAGAACGTAGCGAAGAGTTCCGCCTCGGTGAAATCAGTAGGTTCGACCTTCCATTCGAGGCGGCGCGCCGTCTCGGTCAGAGATTCGATGAGCGAGCGAATTTCCAGGAACGTCCTGAAGTTGAGGAAATTCTGCACGGCGAATGTCGATGCTGCATCCCTCCCTTGCGCCACGAAGATGTCGTCCACAGCATCGAAGGCGTTGACGAGAGTGACCAGGTCCGATTCGCTTCCTTCAGTCTCGAAGGATTGATGCGCTGCGCAGGCTTCTTCGCGAGTGGCACTGGGGTAGACGAAGAATGGGAACTCTGCCGACAGAATCGACACCACCTTGATCGTGTACCAGGTGGTGCCGTACCAGCGGCTTGCCCCCAACGCAATCGCCTGTCGCACACCGATGTTGCCCGTGATGAAGGGAGCGATGTCGCGGGCCAGGTGAGTAGGATTGTTCTGGTCGTCGATGAGATTCAGTCTTGTCAGCCTGCCAAGTAGCTTCTCACGACGATTGGCGCTGCCGTTCATGAGCGATGAGTCGCCGGCCGGAGCTCCCCAGAGAAGCTCGCGGAGGAGTTGCGCTTCAAGCCCGGGCGGCTCGTTGATCGCTCTGCGTTGACTGGGTTCGGTCATAGAATCCTCCGGTGGAGTTGATGACTGCCGGATAATTCCAGCAAGGGTCCCTCGTCCCAGGATCGACTCGCCTAGCACGTCAGCATGTACCCACAGCCGACTACAACAGAGCCTATCCTGCGTGGTGAAGAGCAATTTAGGGATGATGGCTTGGTGGCGCTGACACTAGACCGCGATTTGGGACGAAACAAAAACGACCCTTAGAGCCTACAAAGCTAAGTCGTCCAAAATCTAGATTTGCGCGGCTTGTTTTCCGACAATTTCGCCAAATGAGAATATTCGGTGATTAATTTCGGGAAGGCAAATTAGCGCAAGTGAGATGGACTACTTATCCTGCCACCAGAGATGGGGGGACCTTCGCGCGCTCCCTTTCCAAACGGGCTATGGCTTGAAAATCGTCTTTGAGAGAGGCATAAAGTCGTCGATAGACAGGAAATGCGTGACGGTAGTACTCAGCCGCCTGTTTGTCGAATTTCGTTTCCTTGGCAACGGCGATTGTAGCGTCACAGGCCTCTTCAATGTTTTTGAAGGCGCCTGCGCCAACAGCCGCCAGCAGGCCTACGCCGTAAGCAGCACCGTGTTCAGAAGTGAGGGTGACTACGTTCTTGGCGAAAATGTCGGCCTGTATCTGGCGCCACAAGGCGCTGCGGGCGCCACCACCGGAGGTGCGTATCTGTTCGATAGGTATGCCGAGCTCTTCCACAATTTCCAGGCTGTCTTTGAGCGAATAAACCACTCCTTCCATAATCGCTCGCACGCAGTGACCTCTTGAGTGAGCCATCGTCAGCCCGATGAAACAGCCCCGGGCGTCTGGATCGGCATGCGGCGTACGCTCTCCGGAGAGATAGGGAAGGAAGAATAACCCCTCGCTACCGGGGGGAATAGCTTTAGCCTCGCGACTCAGTTCTTCGTAAAGATCCACGTTTGTTGCTTTGCTGTTTTCATGTTCGGCTCGGCATAGGTGATTACGGAACCATTGCAGCGAACCGCCGCTGGCTAGATGCACTCCCATCATGTGCCATTTGCCTTTTACCGCGTGGCAGAAAGTATGCAGGCGTCCGGCCGGATCAACTTCGACTTTGTCGCTGTGCACGAAAACAACACCGGAAGTGCCAATCGAAGTAGAGACAGCTCCCCGCCGCACTACACCCGAGCCGACCGCTCCGGCTGCACAGTCTCCAGCGCCGCCCACAACCAGGCAGTCGGTACTCAAGCCAAGCAGTTCTGCAGCTTTCGTTGTCAGTTGGCCGGTAACTTCCTGCGACTCGTAGCAAGGCGCCAGAAGGTCAGCATCCAACTTCAGCTTTTCAAGCAGAGTCTTGGACCACTCCCGCTGGCGTACGTCTAAAAGGAGCATGCCGCTGGCGTCGCTAACATCGGTGGCGTAGTTGCCTGTCAGGCGCCGGCGAATTTCGTCCTTGGGAAGTAGAACTTTGCGAGTCTGTTCAAAATTTTTCGGTTC
>PSRH01000207.1 GCA_003175915.1 Candidatus Melainabacteria bacterium
AATAGCAAGCAGACAGCACGTTCTGACCCATTGAAAGGCTCTGGTTCGGGAAGACAATTTCATCCTTTTAACACTCACTTTCTGGGCCTGCCAAAGACATCCTCGTAGACTCCAATCGTTTCCGCCGGTGTTAGCCCCCAACCGAGATATTTGTCGTCCACTTGGATCTCAAAGTGTAGATGAGGATAGCGTATTCTTCCAGGCAGGTTTTCACCGGTTCCGGAAACCCCTACATAACCTATGAGATCGCCTCTGGCGACCGTATCATTAACTTTCAAGCCGGCCTTGATTGTATTTAAATGGGCGTAGCGCGTCACCACGCCGTTGCCGTGATCGATCCACACCTGGCAACCCCGAAAGAGATCTTCATTCCTGGCTGAGGTATGGTGTTGCCGGCGGCATTCAGCCATGACTTTATTGAATGTGGTCAGATCCATATCGACGAAATCGGTATCGGCCCTTATGATCCGCCCGCTCTTGGCGGCGACCACTGGTGTGTTCATCGGCACCCCGAACATGTCAAGCCCTTCGTGCACGCCGTATCGATAAAGGCGGCGAGCGCCTGGAAAAACGCCCGGATGGCCGGGCAGGTGTTGTCCGCGAATCGGCAAGCTGAAACCTTTAAGGCGCGCATCCAGGCGGCGCGGGAATATTTTGCCGGGCGGCGGCAAGGCATCGCGAGCGCTGCGATAGATGATGCGCGTGCCACTCAAAACCCAAAACCCATCTAGAGAAGGAACCAGTCCGCGCAAATCCGAATCCGCCGGGAAGCTAAAACATTGAACGGTTCCGTCGACAGTATCAAAACTGGTGACACGATTGTTTTCTCTTTCGACCACATAAGCGAGATGCTCACCGGCCATAGTCAAACGAGATGGTCTTGCCGCAGCTGGAGAGCGAAAGCCTGTGGAGCGTTCGACGGCGCGGCCAGGCGGGCCGCCATCATATCTGGTGAGATGGCCGCTCAACTTGAGTACGTAGGTGGATTGATTGAAGCCTATGGCAATGCCGTCGGTAACGTTTGGATCGCCACGCTTGAGGTGCCATGCCAATACTTCTCTAAAATAAGTTTGGAGCTTGGCCTTCGCCTGAGGCAGGCGCCAAATCTGGTTACGTTCAGGATCAAGCAAAAGTACCGCCGATCCTTGCTGAGCAAGAGCGATATAGTCGGGATCCGGGGGACCGGTAGTTGGCACATTACGTAGATAGACGCTCCAACGTTTCTCCTTAGGAAGATATTCGAACAAATCTCCTGATTTGTCGAGAACGACAAAGGCTTTGCGGCCGGGTAGAAAAACAAAATCATTGAACTCCTGCCAGGGTACACCCACTCCCGGCAAGAGAGGTGGGTCGATCCGCTTCAGTACAAGCATGTCCTCAGCACCAAAGACGGTTTTGGCGCCTAAACAAAACCAGAGGCAAGTTGGTCCCAGAAAATACAAGTCATCGTCAACTCGAACTACAGCCGTTGGCTTAACTGGCTTGCCATCTTCTTCCCTTAGCGAGTAGCCCAGATGATTGTTGGTGACAGACTGTTGAGCTCCTACGGCAGTATGGATTTGCATAAGCGCCTGCGATTGCGGGTTGTTCGCTTGAGGTAATGAGGGTGCTGTTTGACCAAATCCAGCCAGGCGGCGATCAGGCACAATTGCCGCATTGAGCAAAGCCACTAAGAGCAAGGCGAAGCAGGCTTTCTCCCACGGGTTTCGCTGGCTTGCCATCTTGCTTAGGGCCGAGGTTTGGGTGGCTGCTGCGCCGGGCTGGCCGTTTTCACGATAGCCGTATCAGTAATGAGCCACTGGTCGTTTACTTTCTCAACCGTATATATGACGTGGTAAACGTCATTGATTTCTTTCAGCAGTTGCCCACCGTTTTGATCGAAATATTTGGTTGTTTCTTTAACGACGGCGTGCACCGAGTATGTTTTGTCCGGTGTGATTGCTTCCAACTGTTCTACGGACACACTTTTGGGCACGACATCGCAGTATTTATGGTGGCTCTTCAACCAGCTGATCGCTGCGATCTGTCGAGCCAGGGCCTTGCCTGCTAGAATTTGAGCTAATTCAGCAGTCTCACACTGTCTTACCGCCTTTTTCTTTATCCCCTGCCAGCTCTGGATCAGGGCAAGAAATTGTTTCTTCAAATCTTCGTGGGGGGCGCCTGTTGATCCACCAATCTCGGCAGATGCTAACTTGTTGTTCTCGGAAACGGTCGACGTTGCTTCCTTACTGCTCGTTTCCCTTGATTCGGCAAGCTTGCTTTGCTCTTCCGGGTTGCTTTCCGTCGTGCTTTCTTCTTTTGATTCACTGCGTGTGCGCTCCTCGAACTTTTGTCCGACAGCAGCATTGACAATGACGCTGAGCATTTGCCTGCCGGCGCCGGCTTCTTTAGCACGATGTTCCTCGGTAGGACTGATAACCACAGCTAAGGGCGGAGCTAACACTCCGATCGGTTTTACTAACGGGCCCTTGACCCGAGCGGTAGCCTTTTCAAATCCGAGGTTGAATTGGTTGATTTTGGCCGGTTTTACTCCCAGTCCTTCCAGTAAGAAGTCGGTCGTCACTTCCAATTTGATCAGAGTTTCTTTAGGGGTAGCGCCTGATGCCATAACGATCTCGGCGGCGTTCACCTCGTTGTTATCGACGGTTAGCTTGAGGTGATTGCCGGTAACGTCGCTGAAGTCATAAGGTTGATCGGGGGCGGCTTTAAAAGGACCAACCCCGGGCCAACCGCCACTAACGATTGTGCCGCTGTTAATCAAGGAATTGACTGAGCAAATAGGTCTGACACGCCCTGGGGCTACCGATCCTTTGCTTGTTAAGCCCTTTGCACCGGAGTCTTTTCCACTTTCCTTACTAGGAAGTTCGTGGCTCGCCGAATTAGCGGTTTTCGCCGAGTCAGCCCAGACTGTATCCAGAGAACCGTCATTTTCAGCCGCTTGCGTTGCCTGACGGCTCAGGCTAAGGGCAGTTAACGCCGTCACCAATAGCCAAGCAAAGTGTTGATTTCGCGCTGTCATAAAGGTCTTAGCGACCCAACCTCCAAAAACTCTCTTGCTAGACGTTAACACATTTTGGCTCTTAGAAATGAAAGGCATTGAATGCACCCTTCTCGAATAGCCGGCTTGTCAATATATGCGCTCGGGCGTTGCCAGCCGGGCTTCGACACCACCATCAACACCATTGACGCTCACCTGAATTAGGCCAAGCATGAAAGAATCTTTGTCGAATTGTTTAGCAGCCCAGCACCGGCACGCCCAGATCGCGCAGCATTGCCACCAGATCCGGCATAGGCAAACCAATGATATTGGTGTAACAGCCTTCAACCGACTGCACAAAAGCTGAGGCACCGCCCTGCAATGCATAAGCGCCAGCCTTATCCATCGGCTCTCCACCTTCCACGTAGGCTCTTATTTCAGCTGGCTCAAGCCTGCGAAAGCGCACTTTCGAAACCACGCTTTTGGTTACCGGCGCTTTCACCAGCCCCTGCTCAAGGACAATGACGGCAATGCCGGTATAGACTTCATGGACTTTGTCGGACAGAGACGACAGCATATTTATTGCTTCTTCTTTAGAAACCGGTTTGCCCAGGAGCTTTCCTTCGTTAACGACGATAGTGTCCGCGGCGATTATCACGTAAGGGCCTTGCTGGAGGCTGTTCTTTGCCTCTAATCTGAGTTTTTCAGCCACTGCCAATGCCTTGCGACTGGCCAGGTCGATTACCGCCGCGGAAGGGCTTAGCTCAGGGGCAATTGCTTCATCCACCTGGCTGACGAGAACGCTAAACTGAAGCCCAAGATTGCTCAGCAATTGGGAGCGCCGCGGTGAAGCGGAGGCAAGCACTAATCTGGGTGCAGTCTTACTCAACAGCAAAGACTAACTCGGTTTTTCCGAATGTAATTCGGTCGCCGGCGAAGATTTGGCGTCGCTCTGTGAGCAACTCGCCATTGAGCAAGGTACCGTTAGTGGAACCCAAATCCTCTACCCAGAAGCCTCCCTGCATTTGCAGAACCCAGGCGTGGTGGCGGGAGATATAGTGGTCGTTGGTAATGGAGATGTTGTTGGTTTCGTCTCGCCCAATCTTGCTGACTGACTGGCTTAAGGGGTAGCGTTCGCTGGTCAATTTGTTGAAGAGAAATGCCGAGCGCAGGCGACTTGAGTCTCGCCGAGGGTTAAAGGGGAAGACTTCACCGCCCCGGGCTTGCGCGGGCCGACTTTCTTCGCCACAAACAGAGCACCGCCCGTCTGGTGCGAGGCTGCCCCCGCATCTTACACATTCTCTTGTGCCGCTGACAGCCATAGGACCTTACTTACTGCCGTTGTCTGAGTCCATGTATTTAATGGCTACGACTGTGACATTGTCAGGTGCGCCACCATCTAATGTCTGTTTTACCAGTTCATCGCAAACTACATCAGGCTCGGTTTTCTTGGCAACTACATCGCATATTTGTTCGTCACGCAACACTGTTGGCAACCCGTCTGAGCAAAGGACAATCCAGTCCTTCGCCTTGAGATCGACAGGAATCTGGTCGATTTCGACCTTTTCCTCGTGCCCAAGACAACGCGTAATTAAGTTTTTATAAGGATTGATCCTCGCCTGTTCTTCCGTCAGGCGGCCGGCTCTGACCATCTCCTGCACCACCGAGTGATCATTGGTAAGGAGCATAGGCTTGCCGTCTCGCAAGAGGTAGGCGCGCGAGTCTCCAACATGGCCTATCTGAATGAAGTTGGCATCCGCCTGCACTGCCACTACTACCGTCGTACCCATACCGCGCACAGCAGCGTCTTCTTCTGCTTCCTGCCAGACCGCATCGTTAGCCATATTAACGGCATCAACGATCCACTTTTCAATGCCCTCACGGTCAGCTTGAGGGGGTGGATTGTCTTTCCACTGCTTTTCTATTGCTTCAACTGCCAATTTGCTGGCCTTCGCGCCGCCCACAGCACCGCCCATCCCGTCTGCAACTGCAAACACGCGCTGGTCGGGACTCATGTAATAGTTATCTTCGTTTCGTTGACGCTGGCAACCCGCGTCAGTTCGTGCAGCGGCACGCCATTTCAGCATCGTATATCTCCGTTGCCCCCTTTATTTATTCCGGTTATCCGGCCGATTTTTGGAGCGTGTCATCAAGCTACCAGGCTTTGCCAATAGCCACAATATAATTGCCCCCATTAGACCATTTCCAATCAAAAAATAGTTGCTGTCAGACTGGCTTTTCGTTATCAAATTTGCCTGCCAATAGTACAAGTTGAACAAAAATTGAACAACTACAAGAAGACCAATTCCTCTAGCTCTTTGTAATTGTTTTTTGAGCAGGGTTTCCAAACCTACCGGGCTCTGTCCGATATCAGACAGCTCCTCACTCCGTCCCATATTATTGCCGACTAAGAGTGATTGTTCGAGTTTCTGAGCTCCATTTAGTGCAATACTTTTCGATTCAGAAGGTGAAGACCGCGATCTTTCAAGAGTTTTTACGCTTACAAGAGGCAAATCTCGCCCTTCACCTAAAGTTACTTTCTTCCGATAAAGAAGGCTGAGCAATCCGGCTGCGTGCGATGGCTGGCTGGCGAGCCATCGTTTCAAGCTCGGCTTAGCGGCATCAACAAAGCTGAAGTCGGGTTTCAGTGTGCGAGCGATTCCTTCCAGTGTGACTCCTGTGCGGATTAGGTACGCAAGTGTTGGCGGCAGACGAATCGCTCCGGACATAGCGATATGATCGATGTCTTTTTCGAGCATAGAGAAATCCAAATCGAGTATGGAACGGCCACTGTAATAGTCGATGAAGGGCTGAAGAGTACGAGCGATCGGTGCTGTGTCAGCGCTTCTTCTCACCACACCCAATTTGACCAGGTATCTCACCAGCTCGTTCACGTCTTTGTTGACCACAGCACCGATTGCTCCCCAGATGGTATCGCGCTGTTCTTGACTTACCTCTCCCATCATGCCGAAATCGTAGATAACGATTTTTCCTTTCGGTTGAACAGCAAGATTGCCGGCGTGTGGATCAGCGTGAAAGAAACCGTTAGTCATCACCTGTTCCATGTAGCAATCGATCAGCTCTTTACCCACCTCGTTGAGATCGAGGTTCATCGCGTTTAGCTCAGCAATATTGTCGATTTTTGTGCCGGGGATGAATTCGAGAGTGAGAACCTTCCTGCCTGTAAACTTCCACAAAACCCGAGGAATTAGAATGTTTTTCCTGTCTCTTAAGGCATGCCGCAGTCGATCAGCGTTGCGTCCTTCTTTGATGTAATCGATCTCTGTGAAAAGAGTACGGCCAAACTCGTCGGAAAGTTCAAGCCAGCTTCGCCAATCACCCTTGAGTTTAAGAGCCAGGGCAAACTTGGCAAACCAGCGCATGTAGCCTAAATCCTGATAGAGCAGGTTGGATAGATTCGGTCTTTGTACTTTCACGGCGACAAGTGTGCCGTCTGGAAGGGTGGCTTGATGCACCTGCCCAATACTGGCGGAAGCAAGCGGTTCCGGATCGAAGCGACTGAATACCTTTTCCGGGAAATCGCCAAGTTCATAGCGAATCGTTTCGCGCACCAGAGTAAGGGGAAAGGGCGGCACTCGATCTTGTAATAGTGCCAGCTCCTCAGCCAGCTCTGTCGGGAGAACATCGCGCCTGACTGAAAGAAACTGTCCCAATTTGATAAACGTCGCACCAAGTTCCACCAGGTTGGTGGTTAGCCATCTCGCTTTAGCGCGCAGAACGTCGGATGCCTCCGATGTGCTTGCACTATCGTCGCCGGAGTGGTCCGTTTCCCCACCCCAATTGGACATTGTGACCTCGAAGAGGACTTTGGCGATCCGCCAGAATCTCGGATCAACCAGCAAAAGACAGGGATTGACAGCGCTTTCTGCTAACTTGGGATCGTAGCCATGATTGACGCTGAAGCCGGGTTTGGATTTGGCCGCACTCAAACCCGCCTTCGAATTGCTTGTTTTCAAGCTCAGGAAATGTTTTCCATTCTTCTCGGGTTCTAGCGGCTGGTTGAGATCAGGCGAATCGAAGTCCCTCATAAAAGCCAAATCGGGCTTGATCAGTAAAAAACGCTCCGGCAAAAACTAGACTTTCAAAGAGCTTTTGGCGCTCTCTAAACGGCAGCCCTCATCGACTTGATTTCAGAGATTTCCGCACGCAAGGTAGCGATCTCGGCTCGCAGTTCATTTATTTCAGTGGTATCACCGAGAGCACCGAGAGAAAAATCGGCAATCTGTCTGCGAATCTTTTCCTTCAGTTCGGTCTCAATTGATTCCGAGCGCTGCCAGATCTTTTGAGCGAGTTCGTTGGCAGCTCCTTTGATTTGTTCCTTCGCCTCCTCAATGCGATCGGTTCCGCTCGATTTATACTCATCCGCTCGCGCTGTCAGCGTGTCTAAATAATCCTCCACGCGCTCACGACCCACTTCAAAAGCCGCTTTGGTAAGGAAGAAAAGTTTCATTATAGGCCGCAACACTTGAATAAC
>PSRH01000103.1 GCA_003175915.1 Candidatus Melainabacteria bacterium
CCAAATCGTGGCAAGGTTCTGTGGCTGGCCTAGGGTTGTCTACAGAGCGGTCCTGCTTTTTAGGAGGAAATGCAGATTTATTATTGGTAATGGAGTCTGCGCCTGTATCAGCCTGTCATATGGAAGCCGCTGGCCACTTTTAAGCTGGGGCAATTCTGGTGAATCCAGGGTGCCGTCACAAGTTCTCCAACCAGGGTAATGAAGCCGATGACACTGAATTTTTTCGACCGGACCAAATATCCGAATCAAGAATAATGACCTGGGGCAATCATTTTCTTATCGGTTTTTCCCGCAAGCGTCTTTGGCAGACTATCGTGAGGATCGAGAAATTCCCATTTCATGGGGCGCTTATAGCGTGACAGGTGCTTCTTGCAAAATGCTCTGAACTGACACTCCAATTGTCGCTGCGCTTCTCGGCATTCGTTTCGGTCGTTAGATTTCAGCTTTTTGGCGACCTCGTCATCCATAAGCACTACGGATGCTTTGATTATCTGTCCCAGGCGTTTGTTTTGCAGGGCGGTTACCGCCACGTCTTTCACTTCTCGATAGTTCCGCAGTGCCTCTTCAACGTCGCCAGCGCGAACGACAACGCCACCGACAATGACAATGTCGCCCTTCCGTCCGATCACAAACAAGTTGCCATCCTCAAGCCTACCGAAGTCGCCGCTGTAATAGTGCCCGTCGTGCAAAACTTTATTGGTTGCATTTTCGTTATCCAGATATCCGTCCATCAATATTGGTCCAGATATTCGCACTTCGCCGCAACTACCGTCGGTCAGGACTTCACCCTGTTCATTGACAATATCGATTTTGACCCCGCCAATCGGTTTTCCAACCGATAGCGCCGGACCGTCTTTGTTTAGGGCAACTATTTTGCTCTCAGTCGACCCATATCCGTTGTTTAATCGCTTGTCGAACCTCGCTTCAAACTTTTCCGCGAGCGATACTGTAAGAGGCGCACCACCGCATAGCAGCAGGGTTGCGTCGGTCAAGTCGATAAATCCCTTGGGGGCCGACAGCAGCGCTCCATAAAACTGCGGCAACGCAGCAATCAAGTGCGGCTTGTGTCGGTGGATTGCTTTGACGAATCCGACGGGATCGAGATCTGTAAGCACTGTCTTAAGTCCGAGTACTTGTGCTACCAAAAAGACGGACAGTCCGTAAATATGACTTATGGGGAGTGGCGTAAGTGCGGTTAGGTTCTTTTGCAGATTGACGACATCAGCGAGGTCAGCGATATTTCTCATCAATGATCGTAAATTATGGACAGCAGCTTTCGGAGTGCCTGTGGTTCCGGAAGTGAGAATCGCTAATGCAGGTCGATCAAGGTCAAGAGTCTTTGCATCGAATGGCGATGGCTGCCCCTTGTCTTTGAAATCGGCGAAAAGCGAAACATCTAGCACGTCTAGCCCTTCTTCTCTGAACAAATTCGTTTCTGAGACGAAATTTCGGTACAACTTCTTCGAAGTGATTACCGCCTTAGCGCCCACCTTTTTGGACATTGCCAAAACGTCGGTAGGCTTCGCGCGAAAATCGATGAGCACCGCCATTGACTTAAGCGCCCAGCACGCCAATATCGTGGAAGTCAACTCCGGGCTGTTTTCGCTGAAGAAAACAAGCTTGTCGCTTTCCTTGACGCCACGTTCTCTAAGTTGTTCGATCGCATGCGCTAATAGATTTTCCACCTGTTTGTGCGAGACAGCGCGTTCCTTTTCAGCAGAGATGACCACAATTGCCTGTTTATTCCGCAGTTCTTGCAAATTATTTGACGGCGCGAACAACCGCAGAATCACCTCGTCCTGTGAAAGACTTCCGTTTACCTCTTTGGGCCCCGCTGACGCAAAATCAACACTCGAGTTCGGCACTTCGAGTCGTTCAGGTTTCACTTTCATTTGCATGGCTCGCTGCTGCAGAGGTTGTGCTTAATCAACGTATCCACTTGGCTGCGTGCAGCCAATAAAAAAGCGCCATATCGGCGGCACCCGTCGGTTTAGTGAAATCTTGCTTACGCCTTCTCCCAAAAAATCGACGCCGAGTCGAAGATTAAGTTCCGAACCGCGAGATGGAGTCTCAAGTGTTCAACACAAGCAATCGCCAGCTACCACTATGTATCGAAAAGAAGATTTCGGAACTAACCTGTGGCAATCTAAGTCGTTATATTGGCACTATTTCTCGTTCCGACAACCAAGTCGATGTTTAGTTTAGAGACAGCTGAGTCAAACGTATATGCGCCGCGAGAGCGTTTTTTCAAGCGCTACGAAAACGAAGTCGACGAATATGGCTTCAACCCTGGGCCGTGTGCAGGTGTCGAAACGTTCGTAAGGTTCTTCTACAAAAATTGGTTCAATGTTCAAATTGCTGGTCTCACAAACATTCCGGCGCAAGGGAGCGCCGTTCTCTTTGGAAATCACTCCGGCGTTCTACCAATCGATGGATGCCTTCTCTACGACGGCATTATCAACTATCATCCAAATCCGCGGCGAGTCCGATATTTGGTGACAGAATTTTTGTTGAATGCACCACAGGTAGGAAAAGCCTTACGCGCATATGGTGCTATTCCACCCGATTACGAAATTGCGACGAGCCTGCTACGTAAGGAGGAGCTGGTGTTTTTCTACCCGGAGGCCGAGAGTGGAACCGGTAAGTTGTTCAAGAATCGGTATAAGTTGGCCGAGTTCCATTCCGGTTTAGTTCGGGCCGCTTTAGAGATCGATTGCCCTTTGGTTCCAATTGTCACGATCGGAGCCGAAGAAATATATCCCCTTTTGGCTGATTTCAAACCCTTTGCGAAATTGCTGAACGCACCTTATTTTCCGGTGACACCATTCTTTCCATGGTTACCTTTTCCTTTCAATATGATTCCACTACCCATACGCATCATGATGTGTGTTTGGCGTCCCTTCAAACTGAGATATCCACCAGCGTCGGTTAAGGATGGGGATTTAGTTGCTGAGATTACCAATGACATCCAAAACGATATCCAAGCAAAAATAGATGGTTTGCTCGCAATAAGAACATCTCCATTCAAGAGTTGGAAGATGGATAAAGTCAACGAATATTTGAAGAACACAAGCTCCTATTCGGCCCAGATGGAAAAACATCGAATAGTATAATTCTGTGTTGCAAAAACATTTTTACTTCGGCTTGTATCCTGAGTCCGGAATTCTCTAACCCTTCAGCGGAACAACCTGATCTGCTGCGCGTCTTACTCAATCAGTCTGATGCAAGAGCACGCTGATAGGGAGGAAGGCATCTGAAGGCTGTTATATTGGTGAGTATAAGTGTTTGCCTGACGCTGCCATTTTGCCAGTTGGTTACGGCGCATTCCGAACCAAGAGGCAATCTTGATTCGACGTCCTACAAGCACAACTCAGAATCGAGTCCCAAGCAAAGCAGGCTGGTATGGACGGATCAGGCCTATGGCAAAGCAAGCACGCCCCAGCAAGACACGCAAACCAAATTGCTAAAGCAGATAAAAGAGCTCTCTTCCCGAATCGAGCAGTTAGACGCTGATGTTAAGGAACTGAAGATTGAACTTCACAATCAGGCTCCTCGGAAGCAGCAACTTAGCTCGTCTGCAAGTCCAATCATCCTTTCTCCGAGCGTCAGGAAGACAAAGGCTGAGACAAACTCGTCTGAAAGTAGTCTGGTAATCTCGCCGAAAATCGTCAAAGAACCTCCGTTGAGCGATATGCAATTGTGGGTCAACGAGCTAAGAAATCATGACTTAGCCATGCCCGTGAAGGGGACACAGGCGGAGTCCATAAAAGGCTCTTTCTATGAAGTCAGGTCATCGGGAAGGCATGAAGCCGTCGACATACCTGCGCCGCGCGGCACGCCAGTATTAGCTGTGGAAGGAGGTAGCATTGCTCGCTTATTCACAAGCAAAGCAGGAGGACTGACAATCTATCAACGGGATCCGACTAAGAGATACATATACTACTATGCACACCTGGACCGTTATGCCGACAATCTTCGAGAGGGCGATTCCGTCAAGAAACAGCAGATAATCGGTTTTGTCGATTCTACAGGCAATGCCCCGGCCAATTATCCACATTTGCATTTTTCAATTAGCCGAATGCCTGATGAAGCGAGCATTTTTCATGGTGTTCCGATTGATCCTTACGAAGTGTTCAAGAAGGACTCTCAACAGCTGAGCCGACCAAAGCATCTGTTCCAAAAGAGGGAGTGAACATGAGTTATTCAAGATCTTTGGCGTTTTGCGTAATGTTTACGATTCTGGCACTAGTTATGGTGCCTACAATGGCTGCAGTCCATCCGGCCAACCAGGACCAGAACGATTCGGAACCCGTCCATTACTGGCTCCGCAAACCGTTTATTAACGGCCACTATGTCCTGGGACCCGTCATGCGCATAAACGGCTATCACCCTAATGAACCAATAGTCGTAATTGTGGATAAAGGCAGCCACCTTACTCACGTATTGCAATTACAGGAGGACGCAATAGTTAGAACGCTTACCGTGTCCAACGCTGTAGGCAAGGGCTCTACGCCATCGCCACCCGGCAGATACAAAGTTGTTGCTAAAGCAATGTATCCAGTCTGGACACCGCCCAAGGATATAGATCCCAAACAAAAACCGGTTGCACCATATAACCAGACGCATAAGAACCCGTTGGGTGTCGCGAAGATCAGCTTGAATAAATTCGGTGTAGTTCTGCACGGCACAAATTCCCCTCGCCTGATCCGCAAAAGTGTCAGTCACGGATGCGTACGACACTCAAATGAAGACATTCTCAAGCTCTACAAACTGGTGAAGCCTGGCACGGTCGTCTACATAGTCAATCGCTGGCGGGGCAAGGTACTAGATCAAGAAGATTTCGGAATTCATCCCCGCAAGCACTCTTCGCACAGGGCAAGATAGCCTGAATTGCAGGGCAGGACACACACGTGACAAAAACATTCCGGAGCGGGAGCGGACTCTTCGGCGACGCATGTTGGATTGGCGCCGGCTCCAACTCCAACTAAACCTGGCCCGGCTACGTGAAACAGAATTATTCTTATCAGGCGGATGTTCACTCGGAACCCCTTTGACAATGTCTTTTTTGACAGTCAAAATCTGATTGGACAAAGTTTTGACTGGAAGGCTAGAT
>PSRH01000011.1 GCA_003175915.1 Candidatus Melainabacteria bacterium
ATTCCTTCCTGAACTTCGCTTGTTTGCTTCTACTTCCATGAATCCAATCGACAGAGAGTTCCGATCGGGCGATACCAGCTCTTTACTCGAGCTTCAAATAAAGGCCCTACAGGAAGCTCTCATAAAGGGCGATACAGAAGCGATAAGGTATGCTCGACGGAGAATAGCCTCATTCGGAGAAACAGCCCTACCAGCTCTCAATCGAGCAGCCGCCGAATCCAGCGACGCGAGAGTCAAGTCCGGACTTTCTGGATTAACTCAAGATATGAAGAAGAGCGGGGAAGTTGTACAAGCCTATTCTGATGCACTAAGAAGCGGTGACCCAATTGCCATTCAAGCAGCCAGGAAAAACTTGATGGAGCTAGCCAGCAATCCATCGATCAATTTTCTCACGGATTTGCTGGAACGGGCGGCAACCCGCGCCTCAGACAAGCCAGCCGTGCAAGAAGGTTTATTAAATGCCAAGCAAACCGTTGAAGAGATCAGGGAGGTGGTGGCACAATTGAGGAGGGCAGTCCAGCGCAACAGCGAAGCTGAGATAAAACGAGCCAAAGATGAATTGATTGGTCAGGGGATTGACGCTGTGCCTTTCTTAAAGAAGGCCGAGGCGGAAACCACCGATCCAAGATTGCAGCGGGAGCTAATCGACATTTCTCGAACAATCGAGCTTGCTGACGCAAGAGTCAAGACGTTTACTCAGGCAGTAAGAGGTAACGCCGATCCAGCTACGATCGCAGCGACCAGACAAGATGTGGTCGAATGCGGTGAAGCAGCTGCACCAGCGCTAAAACGCGCCCTTCGTGAGACTCCGGATGGTCCTCTAAAAAACGAACTACAAAAAACCTATGAAGCTGCAGTCATCGAACCGCATATAAAAGCCTACAGAGAAGCATTGGCAAAAGGAGATGCGCAGGCTGTCGAGCGAGAAAGACAGAAGCTATTCGATCTCGGAGAAGAAGCTCTGCCTACTCTGGCTAGAGTAATTTCATCCCTTACCGATCCCAAGGAGAGGGCCGCGCTACGGGAGGTGTTCCAGCGTATCGCTTTCAGGCAAACCGACAACCCCGATTCCAAACCCAAGCTGCCAACTGAGTACGTAAACGCGCTTCTTTCTCAATTAAAAGGTAAAGACCCAGAAGCACGACAACGGGCTTGGGATCAACTTTCAGCCCTGGGACCAATGATTCTGCCGATCATCGCTCAAGAGATTAAGAAGACTCCGACGGGATACGAAAACCGCCTTATGAGACAATTAGTAGATTGGATAATCATGGAATACAAGAATGGTGATATCGCGGAAAAGTAGCTGGCTGTTTCTGCTTTTCTGTTTGTCCTTTGTATTTTTCTTCTTCAGCGCTCATACGCCGGCTACCGATCTTGCCAATCAAACACTGATCGATCAAGCGGTTAAGCTTCGCGATGCAGGACAGCACGAAGCGGCTATCAAAATTCTCAATCAAGCTATATCGACAAACGCTGATTGCGTTTCTTGCTACGTGCTCAGAGCTGATCTGCTTGAGGCAAATAAAAAGTTCTCCGAAGCTGCTTCCGATGCTAGAAGACTAATCGCTCTCGAACCGAAAGTAGCCAATCACCGGGCTCGTCTTGGTTGCTACTTGGCCGAAGCGGGGCAGTTCGATGAAGGATTGCGCCTCTGCAATGAGGCCGTTGGGGAAAGCCCTAATAGCCAAGAGATTTTCTATCTTCGCGCTAAAGTGTATCAGTTGCGTTCTGAAAAGTTGCAAGCTGCGATTGCCGATGCTCGCAAGGCTCTCGATCCGAATAACCCTCATTCAGGTATGTTCTACGCTGGCTTACTGCTGCGAGCCGGGGACCGACGAGGCACCTTGCAGGAATTGAATCGGATTTTGAAGCTTGCACCAAAATTCGAGCCGGCCCTATGTTTGCGTGCAAAACTGGAATGGGAAGCCAACGAAGTGGACACAGCCATGCGTGATTGGAGAACGTGCTGCGCTATCGCTCCGCACGATGCTAGCGCCTTTTACGGCTACGGCACCTGTCTGCAATTAGGCAAGCATTATCCTGAGGCGATTAAAGCCTACAATAAAGCGCTTGCCATTAACCCTGCCTCCGCCTGCACCCTCCAGTGCCGAGCAGCCATCTACAGGATCCAAAACAAAAACGCTGAGGCTTTAGCCGACCTGAAGCGGGTAATGAAGATCATTCAAGGTAGGCCAGACGAACTACAAGAACCGACTATAACGAATTACTGCCATCTCCTCATCATCCTCCACCGACAGCAAGAAGCTGTGGATTTCTGCAATTATTGGCTGAGCAAGTCCGATGTGCCCGCACATTTGCGACGCTGTTTCCAACTCAATCGGGGAAATTGTCACTTCCTTTCGGAAGATTACCCTTTAGCGCTCGCTGACTTTGTAGCGGCAACGGAAGGAGGCAAGATTGTCACGGGCGATCGGTACGACGCAGAGTACGTGCTCTCCTTGGATCGGGTTCAAGGCCAGGCAGCGGCAATAGCCTTGTGCAACCATCTCTTGCAGGCCAAGCCAAGGTCTGCCTGGTTACTAAAGACATCATATGACCTTGAGCACACCCACGGTCTTTTAAACCGATCGCTGGATGCAGTGGACCAATTGATATTGGCGGAGCCTCAGAATTATCAATTTCACGAAGAAAGAGCTACCTTACTTACCAAGACAAAATCCCTTGAAAAAGCACTGGCTGAGTATGATCTGCTCATCCGCTTGAATCCTCAACGCTTCAGGCAGTATCAGTTCAATAAAGTAAGACTCTACGAACGCCTCGGACAAACTGCTCAAGCAATACTTGAATGTACAAAGCTGCTAGAGGAAGGCGCGACAAACGCCGAGGTTCTCTATACCCGCGCCGATTTATACGAAAAAATTGGCTATAAGGACAGGGCTTATCAAGACAGAAAGGCAGCCGACGCCATCCTTAACAAGCTATGACGAATTCTCGCTATTAGCTGTGCTATAGCGAGCGCTCTTGGGCCTCCAGCCACTTCAGCTTCTCAAGAAGCTGCTGTGTGCGGCGTTGAAACTCAGCACCCAGCAAAGCAAAATCTGGCCCATTTTGGCCACCTGCAGTGCCTCCTGACACAGTGCCAGCTGCTTGAGCATATACCTCATCACGAATTCGGCAGATCTCGCTTTCTATGGCTCTGCGATAGTCGCCAATCGCGTCTCTAGCGGCCTGCCGCCTCGTTTGATCACCTTTGTTAGCACCAGCTAGCCCTATTGATTCGTTCGCCCTGCGCTCTAGATCTGGTTGCTGCTGAGGAAATGGACGAGTGTCTCCCGGTTTCACACGTTCCAGCCCATCCTCAGTAGGCTTCTTATCTTGGCTACATTCTCGTCCATCCTCAGTAACGTATAACTCCGCCAGCACTCCATTTCGGCCGATCAGAGTAGTAATATAGCAACTGTTTGCTGCATCCCATCTAGATTCGATGCGGTAGATGCCTGGAATTGTTCTTGTGGATCCATCAGCCATTCTTTGCTGCCAGGTCACCCCATTTGGGCAATGATTGAACTCCGAAACCTGGATAAACTTGCCTGGACAAGCAGGGTCTGCCGTGCGCGAAAATGTCATGGAATAGCCTTGATCCGTCAACACTTCCTTCTGTCTGAGTTCCTCGCTGGTAAATTGCCATGAAGCACCAGCGGAGCCAGGTAGATAGGCTGGATGTGCAGAGAAAGCCCAGATTGGTTTGTTTCCGGGTCCAAAACCTAAAAGCCGCGGTTGACATCGGATCTGCCGAACGGGCAGTGCTTCGCCCGCTGGCTGACTTTCAGAAGGTGCATCCATTCTTCTTCCTGTGTTTTCAGAAATGGTGGACGCCGACACTTCGAAACCCGGCAAGTTCATCGTAAAGGCACCGGTATTTTGATCGAGCTGCGGGTTCAATTCGATTCCAACCAACGGCTGACCATCCGCCTTCAATAATGGTTGAGCGACTCCGTTTACGATCATGAACCCGTCCCATTTTCCCGTTTTTTCGTTTCTCTGAAAAATTCGTCCGTCTCCAAGAGTAATTTTGGAAAGTACGGGCCGGCCATCCGCACCAGCGCTGTACTCAAATGCTAGCTTCTCTTCCTTCGATGCATCATCTTGGCCAGGAACCGACTGTTTAGGCGAAGTCTCCGAAACGATTAAACCCTCTTTGTTCCTTTCTAGACTGATTTTGACTCGCTTGCCTTCCAGACCAGGAGGACCGGCCTCCTGGTAAATCGTCTCAGTGGTTGACGTACCGTCAGCGTTCTCTCTCACAATTGTTGTAGCAGTTCCTTGCCCAACTGGTGCCACCACTTCAACCGATCGCCCTTCACCAGCCGTGAGAACTCTTCCATCTGGCGTCATTTCCTGCTTGATCACACGTCGGTCTGGCAGCGTCGTCACCAAATAAGGGACCGCTCCTTTCATTTCTTTGGTGATAGTTCCACCAGTAAGGGGATCGACCTGTTCGTCAGGTTTGAGTGGCTCAAACGTAGAAGAACCAGGTGCTAACCGTCCTATGACGCGCTCCTTTCCCCCTGAAAGGTCGATCAACAGACTGACGCCAGGTGGATTAGTGAACTCTCTAATAAGTCTTCCATCTTCTGTAGGTTTATCCTGAAAGACGGCAGCCGTATGTCCATCCTTTGAAATTGCCAAGGTTCTGCCATCTTCTAATTTACAAATAACGCTTTTGTTTTCATCAAGTCTGAGCGAAACAACGCTCTTGTCATGGACCTTGGGCACTGTAACCCATTCGTTCTTTCCATCGCGTTGTTGTATTTCTGTCGGCGTAAGAAACTCATTCAATTTGAGTCTGATACGTCCCTGATTCAAAAAGACGCCTTCCCGCGTAATCTCCAGGCCGGGAATCGGGCTTCCGTTTGCATCCGTGACCGAAATGACTTTCCCATCCGCATCATAGATAACCTTGACGTTGGCACCGAATGGCGTTTGTTCAAATACTCTTTCGGTCCTTTTCGTAGTGCCATCACCCGACGACGCTTCTTTATAAGCTAGTTTTGTTCCATCCTTACTGTAGAACGTACAGCTCCCATTGTTGTCTTCGACTGCACCAAGTCCTGGTGTATAAGTGACAAAATGCCTATCACCAAGTTCTTGCTTCACTTGGCCAGTCTTTTCGTCAAAGGTAATTGGCTTGCTACGATCTAAGGGGGGAATCAGTCCCTGGATATCTTCGATTTGGTCAGGACCGGAAGCGCCGCCAGGTTTTAACACAACCGGATAGAGGTTACCTCGACTATCGGCAATGTAGGCAAGTCTTCTAGCACCCTCAGGCCCTCTCTCATAAGTGCGAGCACCGTTAGGATACTTCGTCAATCGACCATTTTGGTCTGATACCGAAACTGCCTTGGTCACGGTATCAATCTCAACTTTGACTGGCGCGGCCCCACCCAATCCGGTCCGATAAAAGGATATTTTGTTGTCGGAGAAAGTCAGTCCTCCGAAACGTCCAGGCTCAATCTCGTTATTTTCCGGACCAAACACCTTAAGTCGGTCCTGAGCCTGAGGAGCCCGTGGATCATACTGTAATCTATATTCTCTTCCGGCAAAATTGAAACGAATATTTTGTTTCCCGTCCGGTTGGGAATCGCTTGCACTGTCTGTCGAGAACGATATTTCCGGCAAGGGTAACTTTGCTTTTTGCACATCGATTGACTGATTCTTTTGAAACCAATCGAATTCTCCAAGGCAGACGGTTAAAGCTTCTGCAACAGGTTTGAGAGCAGCTCGATCGAGCGCTCGATCTGAAGACATTGGCCTCTCCTTTCCGCATAATGTCGGCCCGGGAAATTACCCGGGCCTTTTTTGAGCGGCGAAAGAATCTTAAAAAATATACCTAACGAAACTATAACCGATATGTGATTTAACTCGGTGCAGTCAAACGAGCTTCAGTTAGGGTTTTCGCCTACTTGCAGAATCAACCAAAAGCTTGTACCGCCGTCGTCCCCTGGCCTAAAACCGACCTTGCCGCCTTGGGCCTCGATCAATGATTTGCAAATATGCAAGCCAAGGCCACTACCGTTCGCTTTGTCGGAATCGGATTGTTCGAATCGCTCGAATGCCCGTGAGGCGAATTCAGGAGGAACACCTGGGCCCTTATCTGTAATAGCAATCTCCCAATGGTTGGCGATTCTTTGAGTCGATATTGTTATCGCGGACCCTTTCGGGCTGCACTTGCTAGCGTTAGACAGGAGATTAACCATAACCTGGATCAATCGATCCTTGTCCGCTTCAACGAACACTCCTGAATCGACTTTCTGAATTATAGACAGGCTCTTTGCCTGCAACAATCCGGTAACCGCGATCAGCGACCGTTGCAATACGTCGTTTAAAGCGACACTCGAAATTGAGACTTTTAGCTTACCGGCATCCATCTTTTCAAAATCGAGAAGATTATTGATCATGTTGAGAAGCCGCTCCATATCAGACTCTAATAAAACAGCTTGCTCCTTGAGCTGGGCTTTTGACTGCTCACTCGATCGATCAGCTATGGTGCTCAAAAAGAATTTTTGAGAAGCCAGGGGAGTCTTTAAATCATGTGTGATCATGGCGACGAATTCGCGCCGTAGTGTTTCGGCTGCCTTCTCTTTGCGTTTGGCTTCCGCCAATCGTTCGGCCATTTCGTGAAACGAATGATCGACGATAGAAATCTCATCATCACCTGAAAGGGGGAATTCCAATTCGGCGTCATCAGCCAGGCGCCTTGTATTGCGGGAGATAACCGACAGGCGTTTGATTACGCCCAGGTAAACTGCCTGGGTAATTGCCAGGGTAAGAATGATGCTGGCGATCACTCCACCGACTAGAACCTTGCTCTGGAAATCCTTCCAGAAGCGCCAGTGTTCGCGATATTTTGCTTCCAGTTCTTCTTCCTTTTCTTCTATCCCTGTCAATTCTTTGATTATTCTATTGACCACGCGAATTGGTTCTTGCCTCCAAGTCGATTGCGTCTCATTGGCAGGACTTGTAGTATCAATGTGAAGATGAGCCATCGTTTTATAGCCAGCCCGCATAAGCAGGAGTACTCGTTGCATCGATTCCCGCTGTTCGGGATTGTCCGCCGTCATCTCAGACAAATTCGATAGGCTCTGCTTCAGGGTCCGCATCAATGTACCCACTCGCTCCTGTAGTTCAGGTAAAGGGATTTCGCTGGGCTGCATAGCAAGAACACCGGCGGCGTAGAGAGTACGAATCACAGAATTTATACTTGAACTTACAGCTCTAGATTTTTCTGCGAAAGCGGCAAACCGTTCCGTGCGATATTGCAGATACCCGAATGTACCGAAGAAGCCCAGTTCAAACGTGAGTGGTATCAGTACCAACAAAATCAATCGATACGATAGTTTGTGGGGCAATGACAATTGCAGCTTCATAGCAAAATGAAATTACCGTATATCACTAATCTCTCACAACCCGGTTATGACCTTGATGCAAACCTTCACTACGATTTTCCCACGCAACATAATCCCATCGAGGGCTCACCGGGCAACTAGTCCTCGATGGGCCAATTACTAGACAAAGCGGTCACGGCTACTCCCTAACTTAAGCGGGGCGTTTACGCGCCGAGCGGGTTCTATAGGCTCGCGGCTCTTTATCGCTGCCCATCAATTGCTCGATCTCTTTTATCGTTTTTGGCACACCAGAAGAAAGAACTTCGCAACCATTTTTGGTGATCACCACATCATCCTCGATGCGCACGCCAATGCCGCGGTATTTGTGCGGCAGTCGCTTGTCAGTCGGTTCAAAGTAGAGTGCCGGTTCAACGGTGAAGACCATGCCAGGTTTGAGCGGCAGGGTCTTCCCATACCGGCTTCTCGTACCAGTCGTCCATAAATCATGGACATCGAGTCCAAGCCAATGACTGGTACCGTGCATGAATAGGTCCATCAAGACAACTTGGGTAGATACCTTGCCATTGTGATTGGTTTTCTCCTGTGCTTTCGCCTCAGACTCCTTCGTCTTCATCTCCGGGCCAAGCACACCATAGCGAATCAATCCTCTGCGAAAAACGCCGCTGGCAAGATCATGCAACTCGGCTAACGTTCTTCCTGGTTTTGCCGACTCAATCACAGACATTTGTGCTTCTAGAACTAACTCATAGATTTCTTGTTGAGCACGCGTGAAGGTGCCGTTCACGGGAAAAGTTCTGGTAACGTCCGAAGCGTAACCGGCGTATTCGCAGCCAGCATCGATAAGAACCAGATCACCGTCCTTCAAAATGGCAGAGTTCTCTACATAGTGGAGAGTGATGGCGTTCGCTCCACCAGCGACAATGCTTGCATAAGCGGGAGAGCGCGCACCTTTCATAAGAAAGATTCTTTCCATCTCGGCCTGAATTTGATATTCGAACATTCCTGGGCGACAGATTTTCATGGCTAGACAGTGAGCTTCAGCGGATATGCTTCCGGCATAGCGCATCTGATCTACTTCTGCCTTGGATTTGACTATGCGCATTTCCCGGAGAATGTCATCTGGATTAAGCAGAGTGCGCGAAAGGCCAATCCATTCGTTACTGAACTGGTGATCGAATTCTTCATTGCGACCATACTTGTAATAAACATTGTCCGCTTTGGCGAGCAATTCTTTCAGCACAACTGGGAACTTATCAACCGTATGGGCTAGATCAGGGCCAAAGAAGCGTTTTGCCCCTTCATCGCCAAAGCGTTTTCCGGTCCAGATTTCGCGCGCCCTGTCCTTGGGCCGCACAAACATCATAAACTCAGGCATGCCTTTCAGATTGGTCAGGATCAATAGTGACTGTGGCTCAGGAAAATTGCTCAGGTAGAGCAAATCCGAGGACTGGCGATAGGGGAAATGCACATCGTTGCTTCTTACTTGCTCCGGATTGCTCACTATGATGGCCACACTGTTAGGAAGCAATTTCGAAATGAAGCGCTGCCGTCGTTCAGCGAACTCCTTCTTGTCCACAACAGGACCCTGGTTGGTTAATGTTTTCGATCCAATCTTCATCAAGGCTTCCTCGCGCTTCCTTTTGATGTCTCCCTGCAGCTTCACTCTATGAACGATAATACCGCTTTGCCCTGGCGTTGTCGCCTATGAATTTGGCGCAGTAACCCTTTGCCCGAAAGCCCTACGAATTAAAGTATATGCTGACCGCGCCTGTGACGCGGTGCACCAGGCGAACGTCGTCTATTTCAAGCTCCTCGCCATACTCAAGCTCGGTGCGACCGCGCTCTTTCAGCATGCCTATCAGCAAATCTCGTTCGGCATCGCTTAATTCGATCCGCTTTTTATGATGATCGGCAGCGAGTTTCATCAAATCCTGCGTGCTCAACTTTGGATCGATTTCGACCATTTTTTAATCATCTATATGCTGCTGAAGGCGTTCTCAGTGCAAGTCATTTCGGAGGCTCCGGTATCTCCTTCAGGAACGCCTTGGTTATGAGAAAGACAACAAAGGAGATGCAAACGAAATCAATGACAGCGCCTAAGAAGTGCCCATATTTGATAGCGTTCACGGTGATTTTGCCGGCCGCATCGGTCGAATGAGAGAGGACGATCTGGGCATCCCGCCAATCGCCGGCCGGTAAAATGACGGCGATAACCGGCATGAGCAGGTCATCGACAACAGCAGACACTACCTTTCCGGTGGCAGCGCCGATGATCACACCGATTGCCAATGCCAGCGCGTTGCTTTTGGTAAGAAAATTCTTGAATTCTTGCAGCATCCATAGCTCCTTCATGCCCACAC
>PSRH01000116.1 GCA_003175915.1 Candidatus Melainabacteria bacterium
GTCCGAGAGCATAGCGAAAGACTGAGGTGAAGAGAATGTCGGATTCAACAGGTAGATTTTTTGAGGGACTGCTTGTCGGAGGGGTGATCGGCTTTCTTTTCGGCGTCCTTTCCGCTCCCAAATCTGGGGCAGAGCTGCGCAAGCAGATCGCCGACGGATCTGAGGACTTATACAAGCAAGCCTCCGATTCCATCGCTGAATTGAAGGAGCGCACTAACGAGGCGATTCTAGAAATCAAGACGCAAAGCGAAACAGCCATCAAGAAAGCCCAGGATGTCGTCCAGGCAAAGAAACAACAAATGGCGACCGGCAAGCTGCAAGACAGGACCAATCAAGGGAAAGCGCAAGCTGAGGACGTCGAATCCCTCTCCTCTAGCTGAGCACTGCTTTTAGTATTACTCTTGCCGAAAAGGGACGTTAAACCTCAAAGTTCTCAGCGGCTTCGTCTCAACCAGGCGATCGCCCAGAGTGGTCTTGGTTCGCGGCGCCAGGCTAACGCATTAGTGCTTTCCGGCCGGGTGAAACTGAACGGCAAAGAAGCGACCAGCTTCAGCACTCTCGTCGATCCTGGCAAAGACCGTATTGAAGTAGACGGACGACTTATTTCGGGGCGCGATTTTGTCTATGTCTTGTTACATAAACCCAAAGGAATAATTACCACATGTGCCGACGAGTTAGGGCGCTCCTCGGTGCTCGATCTTCTCCCTCAGTCCTTGCGACATTTAAAACCGGCCGGGCGGCTGGACAGGGATTCGCAAGGGCTTTTGTTAATGACCAACGATGGCCTCTTGATCCAGGCCCTTACCCACCCAACCAGGCAGGTAGCGAAAACTTATCGGGCCACAGTGGCGGCGATGGTAAGCCCGCAGGCGCTGCGGCGCCTTGCCGAGGGGATCAAGCTCAAGGATGGGCTGACTCAACCGGCTCAGGTTCGGTTAATCAGCAATAAACCAGGGGAATCCTGCTTCGAAATAGTTATATATGAAGGTAAGAATAGACAGATAAGAAGGATGTGTGCGAGCCTCGGCTTGCCTGTGATTAATCTCCTGAGGGTGGCCATCGGTGCGTTACAATTGAGTGGTCTAAAGTCTGGGACCTGGCGACACCTTTCGGGCCAGGAGCTTAGCCGCTTAAAGCAAGATCTTATAGGCGGCCCAAGCTAAAATCCTAATTAGATTGTGGAGGAAGGAAAGTCCGGATGGGTCTTGAGCATATCGGTCAGAAACTAAAAACGGCTCGAGACGGGCTTGGTCTTTCTCTATCGCAAATCCACGAGAGAACCAAGATCCCCTTCAATCACCTGCAGGCTATCGACAACGGCCAGGACGAGGACTTGCCTGAGCCAGTTTATGTTTCCGGCTTCATCAAACGCTACGCTGAATGCGTCGGTCTGAACGGACAGCAGCTAGCTGAAGAATACAAGGAGGAATTGGAAGGTACAGGCAACAATTCCAATGGCGGCAACAGCTTCTTCCTGCCCCGGGGTTTGAAAGAGCCGCAGATAGCCGCTCCACCTCCGACGAATTACTTCAATAAAACCCGCATCGAGCAACCACCGCCCAATCTCTTCAAACTCATCCTCTTTCCTGCCTGTTTTGTGGTGGCCGCTTTAGCCCTGATGATTTTTTTGGCTAACCGACAACAAAACGCGGAAGTCGCCCAGGACCCATCCCTCATTCCTCTCAAGGACGCAGCCAAATTTACCGGACTGCCGACCCCACCACCCACTCCGGCAGAGTCGGCTCCGAGCGCTGTCCAGAACCCGGTGGCCACGGCTACGCCAACCCCGACCGCGGTGCCGCCAGCCAGCAAGGATGCTCGGGTCACTCTCACTGGACTGAGACGCGTCTGGATCGAAGTCAAGTCGGAAAGTAGCGGCGAGACTAAGTTCAACGGCTTTCTCGATACCGGCGACCGCCGCGATTTTCAAGACAGCGAAGGTTTGCGGATCATCGCCGGCTCAGGCGGCAATTTGAGTGTGGAAGCAAACGGCAAGACAGAAACCTTTGGGGCACCGGGTAAGCGCACGGAACGGCTTTTCATGTCTAAGAATGCCGCCGCTTTAGAGAAGACGGCTGAAGCCGAAAATCAGTCGGGAAAATCGACGACCGCCACGAGTGCCACGGCAACGCCAGCCAAGAAGCCAACCCCGGCCAAGAAAAACATTGCCTCAAGCAAGGGCAGCGCCACCAAACACCTGGATAACCTGCCGGCGCGCCAATATATGCCGGGCGAATCGCTCGGCTCAGGAACGAGAGCAATCGATGTGCCCTACCGTTATTGAGAGGGTGAGTTGATCCTTATCAAGCGGTCCTAGTATACTAAGCCTTCTTTTTGCCAAATAATTTGCCATGCGAAAACCTCGTTTAGGTGTTGTTAGCCTCGGCTGTCCGAAGAATGCCACGGACACTGAAGTGATGCTCGGGCTTCTCAAAGAAGAAGGTGTGGAAATCACCTTCCAGGTCGAGGAAGCGGAAATTTGTCTGGTCAATACTTGTTCCTTCATTGGCGAAGCACGACAGGAGTCGGTGCGCAATCTGGTCGAGCTTGCCGACCAGGGTAAGGAGCTGATCATTGCCGGCTGCCTGGCCCAACACTACAAAGAGGAATTGCTGAAAGAGATTCCGGAGGCCCGGGCGGTTGTCGGCACTGGCGATATCAGCAAGATCGCCGACGTGGTCAAGGCCATATCGCAAGACTCATCATTGCGTGTCGTCGAGGTTAGCGAAATCCCCAACGACTATCACGATGAAGTTCTGCCCCGGCTTAAAACCGGTATGGGCGCTTCGGCTTATTTGAAGATTGCCGAGGGCTGCGACCATAACTGCAGCTTTTGCATAATCCCGCTTTTGCGAGGGCGCTTCCGCTCGCGTTCAATCGAGTCGCTGACGAAAGAAGCAAGAATGCTCGTGGATGGCGGCGTTAAAGAGATCATTCTGGTTTCTCAGGACTCTACCTACTACGGTCTGGACATTTACGGACGGATGGCCTTGCCGGAGTTGCTCAGGGCCTTGAGCGAGATTGAAGAGCTGGCCTGGATTCGCATCATGTACGCCTACCCTTCCGAAATGAATATGGCTTTGCTTGAAACGATCGCCTGCCTGCCCAAAGTGGTCAAATATGTCGATATTCCCTTGCAACACAGCCATCCGGAGATTCTTTCGCTTATGGCCCGCCCCCAAGGTCCAGAAAAAATCCTCGCCCGCATTCGGGAAAACATCAAGGACGTCAAAATAAGGTCAACATTTATCGTCGGCTTTCCGGGTGAGACTGAGGAGCATTTCGAGCACCTCTTGCAGTTCATCACCGAGAGCCGCTTCGATAGATTGGGGGTATTTACCTACTCACGACAGATGGAAGTACCAAGCGGGCACATGCCCGGTCAAGTTCCCCTGAAAGTAAAACGGGCGCGGCGCAATCGCATAATGAAAGCGCAGCACCAGATTGCTAGCGAAGCTAATCGCGCCTTAGTGGGCAGGGAAATTGACGTTCTCATCGAGAACTTCGAGGGAAAAACTGGGCTATATTGCGGTCGCTCTAGCTGGGATGCGCCGGAAATCGACAATCTAGTTTATGTGCGCGATCCTGAAAACGAATTCGTCACTATGGGCGACATTGTCCGAGTGAAAATCGATGAAGCACGCCCATACGACCTCTACGGCAGGGCTATTGCTTCGTCAGTTGCAGTGCCTTCTTAGACAAATTGTTGCACTCGCGGAAAAGATTACCGGCCATGCTCAAGTGGTCGTAGTCGTAGTTCTGGCAAAAGTACCTGAGCTCCTCCAGACCATCGACTGCCTGGGCAATAGCATAACGCATCATCAGCTCGGCCGCTCTTAGAGAACTGGGAGTATCTTTGCTGGAAAGCGCTTTGGCAGCCTTGCTCAAGGTAGTTTCCAACCCATCGGCATACTTCTCAAAGGCCGCCACCAGACTCTCATCGTAAAGATCTTGCGAAAGATCGCTGAGCTCCTGTCTGTACTTGTTCAGTACTTTCATGATCGATTGCCTGGAAGGATGGAAGATTTGCCTCAGGTAAAGTTCGCGGGCCTGGTCCGTGTCGCTGGGATCGAGCATTTGAGCCGCATTCAAGGGACGCGATATTCTCTTGCTGGCATCAATCAACGAGTCGTAAGCGGCCCGCTTCCGCCGGTCCTTGAGGGTTTCGTAAGCCTCATTCAGCTTACGCATCTGGTCGTTGGCTTGTTTTCTCTGACGGGCGTTCAATTCATGGTAATCCACATCGGGATGGTGACTTTTCACCAATTTCCGATAGGCTCGTTTGATTTCGAGCAGGCTCACGTCTTGGCTTAAGCCTAAAACGTCGTAATAAGTTTGTTTTTCAACCAGGCTGTCCATTTGAACTTAAAATCACCTCTCAATTCATTATGCCAAATTGAGCGCCCGCTTCCATTACAAGAGGCTTTCCAGGTAAGCCCTTCACCTGTTCTATAATTGGACGGTTATGTTGTGCCCTTTCTGCAATTTCAAGGATAGCCGTGTACTGGAATCTCGCCTGACCGGCGAGAACTCCGTGCGCCGCAGACGAGAATGCGAAGAATGCGGCAAACGCTTCACCACCTATGAGCGGGTTGAGGCTATGCAGCTATTGGTCGTAAAGCGCTCCGGCAACCGGGAACCTTATATGAGGGATAAATTGCGCTCGGGACTAGCTCGTGCTACTGCCAAAACCATGGTCACAGCAGAACAGGTGGACGATCTGGTTGATTCGGTTGAAAACGAATTGGCACAATTAGGCAAAAGAGAAGTGCAAGCCAGCATGCTGGGCGAAATGGCCTTGTCTCGATTGAGAAGTCTGGATCAGGTGGCCTACGTCAGATTTGCCTCTGTTTATCGCCAGTTCCGCTCGATTCAAGACTTCATTCATGAACTGAACGTCCTGCAAGAACCAGAAGCGCGCGGGCCTGCCACCGCATCTGGTGCAACAAGCAAAGAGAATTAAGGGGCAAACCTCTCTGGCGCAGGCTCTTCCTCGTATCGAAAAGAGCATGGGTCGCTCCTAAAGGCAACACAACAAAGGTTTGCAACACTTCCGCAAACTTGCCTGAGCCTGAGAAGGGCCCGTGTTAAGATAGAGAGTTCTTCTATAAAACGTACAAAAAGAGACCTATGAATCAGATTCTTACAGAAGTTGAATCCGGGCTAATCAAAAAGAACTTGCCTCAGATCGATATTGGCGACACGGTTAAGGTGTTCGTCAAAATTAAGGAAGGCGGCAAGGAACGGACTCAGGGCTATGAAGGCGTAGTAATCAAGCGCCGTGGCTCAGGGGTGGGTGAGACGATAACTGTCCGGCGAGTATTTCAGGGCATTGGCATTGAGCGGGTATTTCTCCTCAATTCACCGCGCGTGGAAAAGATTAACCTTCAGAAGCGAGGACATGTCCGACGCTCGAAGCTTTATTACCTGCGCAAGCGCACCGGCAAGGCAACCAGAATCCGGGAACGCTTGGGTGGCAAGCGCGAGGGAGCTGAGGGAGCGGAAGCCGGCGTTGGGCAAGAAACCCAGGAATAATCTCGCTTTCGCCTCATTTAAGAAGCAGCCTTGAGAGCTGAGAAGCAGGGTGGTTCCTAAATCATCAAAATCCGCGTTCGGGCGCCTCACCGACCTAGTCAAGTGGGTCGATCTGTTGATCGAAGTTTGCGATGCCCGCGCCCCCCTCTCCAGTCGTCACCCTAATACCAGCACGCTTTTTGGCCAGAAGCCCCGCCTGATTGTCTTGAGCAAGGCCGATCTAGCTTGTGCCCAGGCGGCTAAAGAATGGCTTGCCTACTTCCGAGATCACGATCAACAAACGGCATTTGCCCTCTCTTTCAAAACGGCAAGCGGCAAGGATCGGCTCCTGGCAGCAGTTCTGAAAGCAACGACGGATCAACGCCAGAAAATGGCCCGTAAGGGACTCCTGCCCCGGCCCGTGCGCATCTGTGTTGTGGGCATGCCGAATGTCGGTAAGTCATCACTGATCAACTGGCTAATTGGTAAGAACCGCGCCAAAGTGGCCGACCGCCCGGGAGTGACTCGGGCGCCCCAGTGGATTCGCGTCCATCCGCAGATTGAGCTTTTGGATAGCCCTGGAGTTCTACCCAATCGGGCTCTGGATGAGAATACTTCGCTCAAATTGGCCCTCCTCAATCTCCTTGGTGAGAACAGTTACGATCAAGAAGAAATGGCTCGAGCGGCTCTCCTTCGCTTCCACAACAAGCAAGTTGAACAATTAGAAAGCTATTTCAAAAATGACGATGACATATCGCTTGAGAGCCTGGCGAAGAGGAGAAATTTCATAACTCAAGGCGGAAAGCTAGACACCAGGCGGGCGGCCGGTGCCTTTATAAGCGATCTTAGAGAAGGCAAACTAGGCAAGGTCATGCTTGACTCGCTACCATAAGTTTGTCCCCTCAAAAGCGCTGTCCGGCCATGAGCCTAGTTAACCCCAGGGCAAAAGCGAAAAAAGCCGGTAAATCATCCGCGCAGAAAGTGGGGCGCACCACCCTTGCCAAGTTGTTGGCTTTCGATGAAAGGTTAAGAGTCGACAACCAACAGCCGGTGATCATCGGAGTAGACGAAGTCGGCCGCGGCTGCCTGGCCGGCCCGGTCACGGCTGCGGCTGTATGCTTGCCGGTAGTGAGAACAAGAACCAATCTTTCTCGCAGCCTCTCGGAGCTGAACGACTCCAAACAGCTAAACGCTGAGCAAAGAGAGAGACTTTCCCTGATCATTCGTGAACACGCTTTCTGGGCAATCGAGGAGGCTTCGGTTGAGGAAATCGATAGACTGAACATAGTGCGAGCCAGCCTCACTGCGATGCAGCGCGCTGTCCATCGCTTGCTTGCATCAGTTACAACAAGCAATGTCCTGGTGATCGTCGACGGTCACTTGAAGATTCCTGATCTGGGCCACCCACAAATCGTTGTCGTCAAAGGTGATGGCTTATCGGCATCAATCGCGGCCGCCTCAGTGATCGCTAAGGTTCATAGGGACGGCTTTATGAGTAGCCTAGCTGATTCTCTGCCAGCTTACGGCTGGCAAAAAAACAAGGGTTATGGTTCGAAAACTCATAGACAAGCGATCGTCAATCATGGCCTGACAAGTTGGCACAGAAAAGCTTTCATTGCCAGAATGATGGCGGAAATGAATCAACTCAAAATTGAACTGTCATAAGCAAGTGGCAAGAGCGAAGATCGTCTCAGATCTGGCAACTCCGCCGCGCTATTTCTTCGTGGTTGCTGGCAGTCCAGCTTTAAGGATAGCCTGCTGGGTCTTTTGCTCGGTGGCACCACCACCGCCCAGTACTTCCGTTTTGGAGAGCGCGTCGGTTAGATAGTCCACACCCTGAGCGGTAATCATGAAGACACGCTCTCCCATTTCGATGTGTCCTTTTTCCCTCAAATACCAGAGAGCAAATTCAATCTCCATAATGCTGTCTATATTGAGAACATCCAAGAGCATTTTTCCGGAGGCGCCCCCGGTTTGTGGCCGCTGTTTGCGCGCCGCCAGAAGCACTTGCAAAATGGCCAGCCTGAGCTCGACTTCGTTCCAGGTGAGGGTGGTTTTGAAGTTCTGGGGCAGACTTTCTCGTCCAAATTGCGAAGGTTTCGCTTGAGTGGGCATCCCCCCGGCTTTGCTCTGTTCTTTGGCACCTAACTGCATGTCGTAGGCCTGGCGCTTGCCGTCATCTGAAAGCGTTTTCCAGGCTTCGCTTATGATTCTAAATTTGTCGGCGTTGCCGGTTTCAGCGTTGTCCGGATGGTACATGGCAGCCAGGAAGCGGTAAGCGTATCGGATGATGGTTGGATGGGCATCGCGATCTACCTGCAGTAATTCGTAGAAGCTCAATTCTTGCGGCTTTTGCTGCTGTTGCTGATGGGCAGGTTCCTGCGGTCCGCCAAATTGTTGAGGCCGTGGGGGAGGCGGTGGTGGTTGCCAATTCATATTTCTACTGTCCTTTCAGAATGCTACTTGCGATCACTATTCTTTGCACTTCCGAGGTTCCCTCATAGATCTCCGTGATTTTTGCATCTCTCATATAACGTTCCGCCGGATAGTCGGTGACATAGCCGTAACCACCGAATATCTGAACGCATTTTGTCGTACTACGCATGGCCACTTCAGAAGCATATAACTTTGCTTTGGCGGCGTCCATTGTGAAGCGGTCACCTCGGTCTTGGGCAATGCTCGCCTTGTACGTCAAGAGGCGGGCCGC
>PSRH01000263.1 GCA_003175915.1 Candidatus Melainabacteria bacterium
TATGCGCACGTCACCTACTTCTTCAACGGTGGCAAAGAACCGCCTGAAGAAGGGGAAGTGCGTCAACTGGTACCTTCGCTGAAGGTAGCCACTTACGACAAGGCGCCGGCGATGCAGACACCGCAGGTCTGCCAGGTCGCCTGCCAGGCAATTGCTTCAGGAAAGCATCCTTTTATTGTGCTCAATTTCGCCAATCCGGACATGGTCGGACACACAGGCATTCTGGAAGCAGCTGTGGAAGCAATAGAATCAGTCGATCGCGCCTTTGCAGAATTATTAGCGGCCATTCAAGCTGCCAAGGGAACTTTGCTCATTACTGCCGATCATGGCAACTGCGAGCAGATGATCGATTTGGCCACAGGCCAACCACACACAGCCCACACCACCAATCCGGTACCATTCATAGTGGCAAACTTTCAGGACACGGATCCTCTTGGCTTGAAAAATGGTGCCAAGTTGGCCGATGGTTCGCTTGCCGATGTTGCTCCCACCATTCTTTCCATCATGGGGCTTGAGCAACCAAGAGTGATGCAAGGCAAATCTTTGATTGGCGTACGACAAGGATGTTGCTGATCAGCACTTGCTAGTTGTCGAGTAGCCCAATCGTCTCGTCATTTTCAAGAGTGATGTTCGACTATGAGAAATTCTTTGCATAGCGAACCTAACATTGGTGAAAATAGAGAGAGTGCCACTACGTAAGTTTAGTGATGATGTTAAGAGGAAGAGCTGCCGGTTGAGCTTAACGATTAACTCTTAATCGGTTTGCTTCGCCCTCACTTACCTGGTATTATGGCGGCCGTTTCGCGCTGGCGATGTGTCGTAGTTGCCTTAGTTTGACTCGTTGAGCGCTGTTGAAGACAATCTCATTAGCCATAGAAGGAGACGAATCAGAATTATGACTTTGAACAATCAAAACCTCGCCCTGGCCGCGGCTAGCCTAGCACTGGTGGCTTCCTTGACTGCCTGTGGAGGATCTTCTGAAACTCCGGCTCCTCCGGCTGCTACCTCCACTTCGACTTCCACTACCACGACAGAAACGCCTGCCACCACTCCTGGTGCAACACCCGGGGCAAGCACATCAACAACGACAACGACTACCACTCCTGGCAATAATCCATAACATTGCTTGATTAGTTCTTCTATCAAGAATGAGCGCCTGAGCGCCTGTTCTGTTGGGGAATGGTTGTTTTACCACTCTTTTAGGAAGTATTCCTGAAGAGTGGTATTTTTTTTGATAATTGCTGTAATATGCAAACGCCAGCAGGGTTGCTCGCTTAAGCCATTGTTTTAAAAGATGACAATTGGCATAGATCTCGACTTTTCCAGGTGGTATGACATGTATTCAACAAGCCTTAGCTTGAAGTTGCTTTCTAAAAAGACAAGGGTGGCCGGACTGGTCTCAATTGTCCTTGTTGCCAATTTCCTTTGCCAAAATGGCGCTTTTGCTCAGAGTTCTGCTCTTGAAGTTTCACCGGCGGCTCCCATCCAGGCACCGGCTCCTCAACAGGCCCCTCAGGAGAATGGCGACGCCACCATCAAAAACTTCCAGCCTGGCCAAGAGCCTGTTGTCGTACCGCCGATCACCTTTGTCGACGTTAACGCCGGTAGATTCGGTAAGCTGGAAATTGATCTCACTGACGGACAATTTCTCGATACAGCTGTGGACAAATTGCATCTGATCGCCAAAGATCTCGACGTCAAAGAGGGCGTGCTCAAATCTCTGGACATAGCGATACAGGGTGGACACCTGCAGGATTTTATTTTCGACCAATTGAGAGTGGTAACCGCGGGCGATCTGAAGTTCGACCCAGGAATTTTCCTCAACCACCACATGCTGCAATTCAGCGAACCAGCTCAGGCTGAAGTGACTGCCACAATTTCCCAGACGAGCCTGAATAGCTTTCTCAACTCACCCAGGACGCTGCAAAAACTTTCGGTCAAAGCCGGGAACAAAGTGGCGGCTATTGCCAGTCTTGTCGGCGTCAGCAGTGGCAACATCGGCTTGAACATTGCCCAAGCAGATGTGGCTTTGAAAAAGGGAAACAAAGTCGCCGTCGATTTTCAGAGCAATCTTGGTCTGGGTCAGATGGGCCTGCCATTGAACGGACAAATCGAAGGAACTCTCGGTTTGAAAGATGGCTGGTTGGACATTAGCGATCCTCATCTGGCTACGGGCGGTCAACAACTATCGCCAGAACTTTCAGGGGTGCTTTTGAAAAAAATCGGCGGTATCTCGACGTCCGCACAAAAATCAGAAGATATACGCTTTGTCTTTACCGATCTGAAAGTGGTAGCAAACAAGCAAATCCAACTGAAAGGTACCGCCCAAATAAGCCGACTGCGTTTCGGCAAAACCATTTAAGCCTCTCTCAAGTCTCAGTCCGACGGTAAAGGGTATTAGGAAATATCACCGGCTAGATTGTTGAAAGCACTGAAGAACGGGTAATGTATTGAAATGAAAGTACAAGTGAACTGAAACGGGTGAGCTCAGCGAAAGTGAGAACTTAATGTTCCGGAGACGTGACAGCAGGCAGTGGGATCAACTCCGACAAGTAAAGTTTACAAGACAGTTCACTAAGAACGCCGAGGGTTCCGTGCTCGTGGAATTCGGCGACACCCGAGTCTTCACCACCGCCAAGATAGAAGAAAGGGTGCCGGCCTTTTTGATTGGTAAGGGAGAAGGCTGGATTACCGCCGAATATTCGCTTTTACCTGGTTCTACACCAATTCGCTCGACTCGAGAAGTGACACGCGGACAACCTTCGGGCAGGACTAGTGAAATTCAGCGCCTGATTGGCCGCTGTCTGAGAGCAGTTGTCGATCGGCGAGCCCTGGGAGAAAGAACAATAACCGTCGATTGCGATGTTTTGCAAGCCGATGGTGGCACCCGTGTTGCCAGCATATGTGGTGGCTTCCTCGCCCTTCATGATGCTCTTCTGAAACTGCGTAAGTCAGGCAGCTGGGATGAATTGCCGATCAGCGAACATATGGCGGCCGTCAGTATATGTCAGATCAACAATCAATTGCTCTTGGACCCCAATTATCACGAAGACTCGCAGGCAGAAATGGACAGCAACATCGTCCTGACTGAATCCGGCAAAGTTCTCGAGCTGCAACTCACCTCAGAAACAAAACCTTACGAAACGACGCGGGTTCCTGAGTTGATTGCCCTGGCCGAAAAGGGCGTCAAAGAAATCATCCGCCTGCAATATGAAGCATTGAAGCAAAAGTAAAGTTTTGCCGCCCGCCGCTATCTGCGCCTGGGCAATTGATGAGAAACTTAAATTTAACTTCGCGGCTTCTGACAACGAAAGGTCTAGCCTTTACACTAGAGGTCAAGAGTACCGAGGTCTTTTTCGATAAAGGGTAGTGAGCTTTGACTGTGACGATTACGAAACGCGATGCAACGCCAGTCAGAGTGCCCTTCGAAGACGTTACCCCAAGGAAACTTCTAGTTTCATCCTGGCGAGTTTTCCGGCGCGTGTCGGCCCTGCAAGGTCCGGCAGCTGCTGCCCGCGTTTTTCCTATCATCTGGGTGATTATCAAGGCTGTGAAAGGCTTCTCGCAGTTTCACGAAAAGGAACTGGCGAGAATGCTGAGCTACAAGGAAGCCGGACTGGAACCGGAAGAATTAGCCTTACCGGAAGAAGAGAACGAGCGCTACCGCCAACTTGGTAGTTGGCTTTGCCATAAGCTGCATTCCTTAGGGCCGACCTTCGTCAAAATCGGCCAGACCCTTTCGACGCGCGCCGATTTGCTGCCCTTATCAGCCATGCTAGAGCTGGCTAAATTGCAGGAAGATGCGGAAGCTTTTCCTACAGAAGTGGCCATCGCTACGATCGAATCTGAGTTAGGAAGCAGGCTGGACGACCTGTACAGCCATTTCGACAAAACCCCGATAGCGGCTGCCAGTCTCTCCCAGGCCTATCTGGCTCTAATCAAGGACGGCCGGAAAGTGGTCGTCAAAGTGCAGCGTCCTAACTTGCCTAAGCTGATCGCTTGTGACGTTCAGATCCTCGCTGCCATCGCTGACGAAGTAATGAATTACCCGAGCCTTTGCCGCCACACAGATTGGCCGGGAGTAGTGCAAGAGTTCGCCCGTACCATCTTCGAAGAGATTGATTACATCCGGGAAGGACGCAACGCCGATCGCTTCCGCCACAACTTCCGCAATTTCGACCTTGTTTTCATTCCCAGAATAATCTGGCGCTTGACCGGGCGCCGCGTCCTCACCATCGAGTATGTGGAAGGAGCCAAGGTAACCGACGTCGAGAAGCTGGATGCCCAGGGCATCGACCGCAATGAAATCACCAAGGCCGGCTGCAATTTCTATTTGAGACAACTTTTGGAAGACGGCTTCTTTCATGCCGATCCGCATCCGGGCAATATGCGCATCATGGCTGACGGCAGGGTCGGCATTTTCGACTTCGGCATGGTCGGGCGCCTCTCCCCGGAGCTGAAAAAGCACCTGGTCAACGCCTTCCTGCATGTCATAGAAAGAAAATATCGCGACCTGGTGGATGATTTCGTTGGCATGGGCTTCCTGGACGCCCGGGTCGATCGAGAAGCGCTTTATCTAGAACTTACGCCTATTCTCGATAAACGATTTTCCAGCGGTATGACGCGCTTGAGATTCCGCCAGATGCTCTTCGATTTCTCGGACGTATGTTGGCGCTACCCGTTTCGCCTACCCACCGAATTCACCTACGTTATGCGGGCCCTGCTCACGCTTGAAGGCGTCGCTTTAACGATCTATCCGAAGTTCAACTTTGTCGATGCCACCATGCCTTTTGCTCAGCGTATCCTGATCAAGAACAATGCCACAATAGGCCAGGCAATCATCAAGGAAGTCTTCTCGGAGGGGCGTTTCAACCGGCAGGCAGCAGTGGACCTCTTCAAAGCCGCCGCTCGGCTGTCCAACATAGTTTAATGGCGGCAATCCAATCAGGGAGCCAAGCGGGCCGCGCCCTAAAAAGGCGATCCGGCGGCAAAAAGGTTCCTCATTAAGGCATTATTAAATTTTATACTCGCATATCGTAAAAACGCCTTGCCTTTGCGGCATTTCACGTTTAATCTTGCAGATGGTTATCAAGCTCTAGTTACCTGAGCCCGGTTAACCTCATCCCCGTTATCGTTCGAGGCTGATTGGATGGCAATCGCCCAAGGCAACGTCACCCATCAATTAGAAGGTCACTTAAGAGCAGTCGTACAGCCTGTTCAGCAGCCAACAGGTGAGCGAACTACTTGTTCCAGCTGCGGCAAGTCTCATCCGAAATCCTCAAAATTCTGCACTGGTTGCGGGCAGCCGAAAAGTAACGTGGTCCAGCCGATTGGCACGCAGGCAGCGCCGGTCTTCGCCCACGCCCATGTGCCCCAGGCGGCCGGCATTCCCAAAGAACTACAGGTAGAGCTGGGTAAGCTCCTCGTGGCTGTTGCTCGCGAAAGACTTTTTCTCTATTTTCACTGGTCGGTATTCCTGGGACTGCACGTCGTGGGCTTCCTGCTCGCCTATCGCATGTATGAGGAGTTTGCCGGCGACGAGGCAAGCAAGATTCTTGTTTCTCTGCCCCCCCTCTTTTTCCTCAACCTCTCTGCCTTCTTTTGCTTACCATTGATCAAAACCACCCGCTTCCAGATTACCCGCCTGAAAGAACAACTCACCTACATTCACTACCGCATCGAATACCGCGATATCTGGTGACTCAGAGATCAACAATTCTCCCTAGCTGGACAAAGCAGCCAAAATGAAAGCAATTCTTTCTTCGATCGGGGCTGCTTTAAGCAATTTCGCAGGGCAACAAAATTCCTCATAAGTCTTCATCGTGAGCTCCTGCAGTTTCTCGGAGTCCCCCCGCCCTAATGATCGCCCAGTCGAGGAACGGTCGTCGAAACCAGATAAGATCTCGCAAACAAAAACAAGATCATATTGATGCATGCAAGCGATCTGCCGCAGCCTGTCCGGAATCTCCACTTTTGCCAATCTCAGAAACGCCAGGTAGTCCGGCACAGCACGATCATAAAACGTCAACCCCGGCGCCGAAGGCTTCACGGCTGCTTCCAACTCTTGCTGTTTGGCGATGAGCAATTCATAGAATGCAAGCGGATTTTCAGCTCGCCATTTCTTCTGTCCTTCCACGCTCAACTTACTGTTGAGTTCAGCGATGACCAACCCACCTGCTTCGGGCACTACCGTATAACCCTGAGCCTGGAACAGTCGGAGTAGTGTAGTTTTGCCTGCATAAGTGGCGCCAGAAAGAACAACGCTTTTTTCAGCCACGGGTCACCTGCGACAATCTAAGAGGCCGGTGGCTGCCAGCGAAGATTCGGTTTGCGTGACGCCAGAGCGTCATCGATTTTGCGCACCGAAGTTTTATGCGGAGCATTGCGCACCGTGTCCGGTGAAGATTTTGATTCTTCGTCTATAGCAAGCATGATCTCGGCAAACTGATCGAGGGTTTCTTTAGTTTCCGTCTCGGTGGGTTCGATCATCAATGCTTCTGGCACGAGGAGCGGGAAATAGACGGTTGGGGCGTGAACGCCGAAGTCTAGAAGTCGCTTGGCCATCTGGGCCGTATTCACGCCTCTCGCCTTTTGCAGATTGCCGGAGACCACGAATTCGTGCATGCAAGGCTGAGTGTGCAACACCGTGAAATTACGACTGAGGCGGCTGCGCAAATAGTTAGCGCTGATGATTGCATCGCGCGAAACCTGACAAAGCCCTTCCTTGCCGTGCGCCAAAATATAAGCGTAAGCACGCACGAGAATACCAAAGTTGCCATAAAAGCCTTTTACCTTGCCAATCGACTGTGGACGATCCCAATTGAGACTGTATGTTTCCCCATCGAACTCGACTGTCGGTTTGGGCATAAAAGGCGCCAATGATAGGCGGGAAGCCACGGCGCAGCCACCAGGCCCGCCACCGCCATGCGGTGTAGAAAATGTTTTATGCAGATTCAAGTGACAGACATCAAAGCCCATATCACCTGGGCGCACTAATCCCATGATGGCGTTTAGATTGGCCCCGTCGTAATACAAGAGTCCACCTGCTTCGTGCACGAGCTTCTGGATTGATTGAATTTCTTCTTCAAAGAGACCGAGCGTGTTGGGATTGGTCAACATAATCGCTGCCGTATCTGGACCGAGAACGGCTTTAAGGGCAGCCAGGTCGACAAGCCCTTTGGCGTTGGATTTGATTTCCACGACATCGAAACCGCACATCGTCGCCGTAGCCGGGTTGGTACCATGGGCACTGTCCGGAACGATCACTTTAGTGCGCTTCGTTTCGCCTTTTGCTTGAAAATAGGCTTTGATCAAAAGCAGTCCAGTCATCTCGCCATGAGCACCGGCAGCCGGTTGCAGACTGACAGCCGGCAAGCCGACGATTTCGGCAATGCTTTCCTGTAACTGGTAGAGCAATTCCAGAGCGCCCTGGATCTGCCCTTCGGGTTGCCACGGATGCAGCTCCCTGAAACCTTCAAGTGCGGCCATGGCGTCGTTGATCTTGGGGTTGTACTTCATCGTGCAAGAGCCAAGCGGGTAGAAGCCCTTGTCTATGCAGTGATTTAAATAGGAAAGGTTGACAAAGTGACGCACCGCCTCCAACTCACTTACTTCCGGCAGGGCAGGCGGTTCTTTGCGGATATACGCGGTTGGTATAGCTTCAGTTAGCGGTGTTTCCGGAACGTCCAAACCAGGAAGCACGATCGCCTGCCTGCCACCTTCCGACTTTTCATAGATCAATTTTTCGGCCATGCCAATACCCTCAAGTTCTACTATCAGTGCTCAAATATGTTGCTCCAGCCACCAACGTCCAGCTCACAGACGACGGGGACGAACTGAAAAAGACGGCCAGCCAGCTCGGTCAGTCCTTCTCTTTCGATCAGAGCCTTCATCTTCACGTAGATAGGGACGAGCAATCGAACATCATTGGCCGCATATTCCAATTGTGATTCGGACAGGTCTTCGCGCGCCCAATCACTCATTTGATCAGTTTTGTCCATTTCCATACCGAGAAGCTCGCGGGCCAGATCTTTCAGGCTGTGTCGATCGGTATAGGTGCGCGCCAATTTGGAAGCGATTTTCGTACACCAAATAGGCGCCACCCTGGCGGAGAGATTGTACTTAAGAACAGATACATCGAAGCGGGCAAAGTGCAAGACTTTGAGAACATTGGGCGCTTCCAAAAGTTTTTTCAGTTTAGTTTCACGTGCGACAGGCAACTTGCTTCGATCCCGGAAACGCACTAAGGAGACATTGCCCTCCTTGTCGGAGATCTGCACCATACAAAGACGATCGCGTCTGATGTTCAACCCGCGCGTCTCCGTATCGAGAGTAATAAATTCTTGCATAAGATAATGCTTGAGTAGCTCTTCGCTCAAGTCATCATC
>PSRH01000099.1 GCA_003175915.1 Candidatus Melainabacteria bacterium
GCCCCAAGTTCGACTAAAGACTGTCCTCTTTTTCTCATCTCATTTACCTGACCTGACCAAAGAGATTGTCTCACAAGCCTTAAGCGGCCATCTTGAACAACTCGAATGGCGGTTTTAATTTCTTCTCTCAGCTCTATTCATACCCTTACAGCCTGCTTTTGAACCCGCAGGCCAGTATCCAAAAGCGTCTCATCAAGGCCTGACGATGGTTGTTTAAGCCATCTGAGCGCCTAAACTAAGGGAAACCCGAGCAATTTGCAAGGGTAGCCAATCGGTTAAAAGCTGGGGTCGAACCTTCCTCATATTTGTGATAATAGTGACAAGCGATCCAAAGGGGTGGCAATTCAGCTTTCGCAACCCAAGATTGTAGTGTGCCCACGGACTGATTAAGATGTTACAAAGAAACAGGGCGCCGCGATTTATCTGGCGAGAATCTCAGATCAAGACGCCTTAAAAGGTACAACCACTTGGCAGTAAAGTTCAAAGACTATTACGAAACGCTCGGCGTACCGAGAACCGCTACGGATAAGGAGATCAAAGCTGCCTACCGTAAACTGGCGCGCCAGCATCATCCTGACGCTAATAAAGGCAACAAAGCCTCGGAAGAACGTTTCAAGGAAATCGGTGAGGCCTATGAAGTTCTCAAAGACCCCCAGAAGCGAAAGCGCTATGACCAGCTAGGCGCCAACTACAAAGCCGGGGCTGATTTCAGGCCTCCCCCGGATTTTGGCGGTTTCAATTTCGATTTTGACAATATTCGCGACCTTGGCGGCAAGGGCTCGCCCTTTTCCGACTTTTTTGACATGCTCTTCGGACAAGGTGGTTTCACCACCCAGGGTCATCCCCAGACGGCCATGCCGGGTCAGGGCAGGAGCCGGCGCGGGTTGGACCAGGAGGCCGATATCGAATTATCAATAGAAGAGCTGTGCAAAGGCACAACCCGCACTCTTCAAATTACTGCCCCCAATGCTCAGACAAAGACCCTGGAAGTGAAAATTCCGCCTGGCGTGCGCGCTGGTTCCAAAATCAGGGTGAGCGGGGAAGGGGCACGCATGACCCCCAATGGTGCCGGCGGCGATCTTTACTTGAAAGTCAAGGTAAAGCCTCATTCCTATTTCACCGTCGAGGGCGACAACCTCATTTCTAGCTTGACCCTGACGCCACCGCAAGCCGTTGTCGGCGTTGAGACTACCGTCAATACTCTGACTGGCTCAGTGAAAATTCGCGTCCCGGCCGGCTCACAAAATGGTCGGCTTTTGCGGCTGCGCGGCAGGGGCCTGCCTAAATTAAAAGGGGGAACTAGCGGAGACCAGCTGGTTCGCATTAAAATTGCCATCCCGGTGAGCCCTTCCGAAAAAGAACTAAAGCTCTACCAGCAGTTGCTCGAGATCGAATCTGGAAAAACTTCCTAAATGGAAGCAGTAATAGTCATTCCCGCTCGCTACGGTTCAAGCCGCTTCCCAGGCAAGCCCCTGGCTATGATTCTGGGCAAGAGTCTTTTGGAAAGAACCTGGCGCATTGCCAAAGCGGTTAAAGGCATAGATGAAGTCTACGTCGCTACGGAAGACGAACGCATCGTCGAGCATGCCACTTCATTTGGTGCCAAGACGCAGATCACGTCCAGCGCTTGCACAAATGGCACCGAACGAATTCTTGACGCTCTCAAGCGGCTTGCCCTCAAACCACAGATCATTATCAACCTGCAGGGCGATGCCGTCCTCACACCACCTCATTCAATCGCAGCCCTGCTCGAAACCCTTAAGAAAAAAAGAGAAGTAGGCTTGGCTACGCTGGCTGTCAGATTGAACGAAGAACAGTACGAAGAGTTGCGTCTTCAGAAGTCTAAAGGAGGTGCTGGTGGTACGCTTGTCACCTTCGACCGAAGCGGCAAAGCCTTGTATTTTTCTAAGTCAATCATTCCTTACGTGCGCAATCGCAGCAACGGCAAAGGGCAGGCGACGCTGCCGGTCTTCCGCCACATAGGACTCTACGCCTATCGCTACGAAGTGCTGGAGCGCTATGTTCAACTTGAGCCTACACCTCTGGAAATGACGGAAGGGCTCGAACAGTTACGAGCGCTGGAAAATGGTATCCCGGTGCAAGTAGTGGAAGTGGACTATCAAGGACGCACGCACTGGTCAGTGGATAGCCCGGAGGACGCTAAGATGGCAGAACAAATAATTTTACGCGAGGGCGAGCTCCTCGTTTAGATTAATGCGAAAGCTGATTCTTTCCAGGCACGGCAATACTTTTGGACCGAACGATCGGATCGTTTGGGTGGGAGCAAAGAATGATCTGCCTCTTGTCGAAACCGGCATCGCCCAGGCCCAAAAATTAGCTAGCGCCCTGCTTGCCAATGGTATCACCCTTGATGCCATATACTGCGGCCCATTGAGGCGTACGAAAGAATATGCGGATATCGTCAGGCAGTCAGTCAATCCGAGCATAAGGGTGATCGTTGATGAACGCTTGAACGAACTTGATTACGGCGAATGGAGCGGCTTGAACGATCAAGAAATAATCCAGAAGTTTGGCGCCGAAGATCTGGAAAATTGGAACGACCAGGGTTTGTGGCCGCCTAAAGGGAGCTGGGGCGGTTCAGACAGCGAAATTTTCCAAGAGGTAGAAGCCTTTACCGCCGAGGTAAGCCAACGCCACAAGGAAGAAACGACGATTCTTGCTGTAACCAGCAACGGCCGCTTGCGATATTTCTTGCGCCTTTTCCCCGAAACATTTGCCGATTACCGCCAGAAAAAAATGCTCAAGGTAGGAACTGGCAAGATTTGCTTGTTGGCCAGGCAGGGTTCCGCATTGATGCCGCTTTGCTGGAACGCCGAACCGCATAGCGCCCTGGCTCTTACGACCGGTTTGCCGATAAAGAATTGACTGCCTTTTTGAAAGCCCTTAAGGCGGCATCCTTATCGTCGAGCTTGAGATTAGCCTCGGAAAGCACCATGTAGAGTTCCGGATTGTGACTGTCCACTTTGAGCGCGTCCGTGGCTACTTCTTTTGCCTCTTGTTCTTTGCCTAAATAAAGCAAGAGTTGAGCATGAGTAATGCGCGGCCCGACGCGCTTTGGTTTCGTTGCTACTTCTACACGCATGCCGCCAATCGCTTTTCTGGCTGAATTGCCGTTATTGGCAAGCAGGGCTTTGACTGTGAGCGCATAACTTGAATCTTCTTTATTTACGGAGCAAGCGTTCACAAAGTCCTGGAAGCCTTCCGTTAGTTTGCCCGATGCAGCCTTAGCTAAGGCATAGTCCTTCTTGACCAGATTGTAGTTAGGATTCAGACTGAGAGCGAGTTTGTATTCTTCAACAGCCAATTGAGGCTTGCCTGTATACATGTAGATATTGGCCAATTCAAAATGCGGCTCGATCTGCTTGGGAAAATTTTTGCCCATGGCTAGGTACTGATCGACCGCCTCGTTGGTGCGCCCAGTACTGGCAAGCCGACGGGCGTAATTGAGCAGGACATAACAGCTTTGCGGCGCCATGTCTACGCTCTTGCGCAAGAGCTGAAAGCCCTTTTCTTTATCGCCATATTGAGAAAGAACATTGCCGGCACAAATTATCGTGCGCAGATCGCCTGGCCGATCGCTTACTTCTCGATTTGCCTCGCTGATTGCGTCGTCGATGTTGCCCTGGGCCAAAAGCCTGCTAGGCTCCATGCTGTCGACGTCAATGAGAATTTGGGCAGAGTTGATTAAAAGATCAGGGTGAGCAGTACGGTGCAAGACTATGGCGAAGACGAAAAGGCAGATTACAGCAATGATCGCCTGAGGAGTAGAGAGACCCGTGAGCACTGAGTCCTTCACGTTGTTCATTGAATTCGTCACCGGATACCATCCTTCCCTCCCCTAGTCCTATTACTATTATTAGCATTTCAGTTCAGTTCGTAACCGGCTCCAGGAAAAAGCGAGGGTCTCAAGGACAGGTTTGCGCGAAACAAACTGGCGGTTGTGAATCTTGGCCATCTCGCTCAGGCGCAGTAATTCGCCCGCGTAGCGAGTCAGGTCAGGCGAGGATGTTATTAGATTACTTAGATCATTAATTTCACTGGCCACGAGAAAATCGATCAATTCGTCAAAGTTCAGCTCTTCATCTTCGAGAAGCTCTTGTAGTTTTTCAGCCAGGGCAATGCTTTTTAACAGCCCCTTTTTTCGATGAGGATCGCGAGTTTCTTCAAGTAATTGACGAATCTCTAAAAATTTGGCGATTTTCAGAGGCTCGCTAGGGTTAACACCGCTAGAGAGCGACCAGATGCCCTCCTCAATCAGCGATGAACCGACAATAGCGAGCAATTGACAGCGGCTGACCACCGTGGGCAAGACATCTTCTTTGCTCAAAGCAAAAAAGATGAGCAGTATACCGGGATGGGGTTCCTCTATCGTCTTAAGAAGAGCGTTGGCAGCCGGTCGATGAAAAAATTCCTGGCTGGCATCTTCGACTACGATGACCCGGTAATAGTTTGATGATTTAGCCAGCTCCTCGGTTAGCTCTCTGGCTTTCTCGACAGCGACCTTGCCGCTTTTGCTACCCTCGCCGCTCAGTACCTTGAGGGCTTGCGGGTGTTCATCCTTGTCGATCCAGCGACAATTGACACACCAGCTCACTGTGTCTGACCCAAGCTCGACCCGGCAAGAGCGAAGGCTAGGATCAGCTGTCCTTTCACAATTGAGATGGCTGGCCAGCTGCTTAACCAACTGCCACTTGACAGCTGCGCCTCGACCAGTAAACAAATAGGCCGGCAATAACCGCCCCTTCTGCCAGGCCGCGCTTAATAACTGGGTGGCAGTAGCCTGGCTGGCTGCCAATTGGGGAGAAAAGATGTTTGGCAAGATTAACTACCCCGGGATGCGCCCAGTCGGAACAAGATCAACGAACATCATTGTACGAGGTTGGTGCTCAAAGGCTCAGGCAGCTGCTTTTTGATCCGTAATGGCTATATCTTGTATATGAGAAGGAAAATGCCGGCAATTTGACAGCCCTTGGCGAGTACCCTAGACTGTTTCGGTTCTGCTAGATTAAAGCAAGAGTATATAAGGCAGTAAAACGCGGGCAAAAGCGCGTGCCCGCAAGTCAATACGGGCCTGCTCAAAAGGTGACTGGCAGAGTACTTAGCAATGAGGAGATTCAGGTAGCTTGGCAAATGTAGTAGTAGTAGGGGCACAGTTCGGAGACGAGGGCAAAGCCAAAGTCACCGACTTGTTGGCAAAAAATGCGGATGTGGTTGTGCGGTATCAGGGCGGCTGCAATGCTGGTCATACCGTGGTTGTCGACGGCAATACCTACAAGTTTCAACTGATACCTTCTGGAATCCTCTACAAGGGCACGGTCTGCATTCTCGGACCAGGAATGGTGATCGATCCCAAACAGTTTTTAGAAGAGCTGAAGAATTTGAAGGCACGCGGACTCGACGCAAGCGGCTTGAGAATGTCGGCTGGCGCCCATGTGACGATGCCATACCATCTGGCAATCGATAGCGCCGAGGAAACAAGCAGGGGTGAATTCAAAATCGGTACGACCAAGCGCGGTATTGGTCCCACCTATGCAGACAAATGCGCGCGCACCGGCATTCGAGTCGAAGATTTGCTTGACAGAAAGGTCCTCAAAGCAAAGCTTGATTGGTTGGTACCAAACAAAAATGTCGTGCTGGAACGCTTATACAATCTGCCACCATTTAAGGCGTCAGAAATACTAGAGGAATATTCTGAATACGCGAAGCAGCTTGCCCAGTACGTCTGTGATACCTCGGCGATCATTTTCCAATCGGTGCAAGAGCGCAAGAATATTCTCTTTGAAGGAGCTCAAGGTACGCTACTCGATCTTGACCACGGCAGCTATCCCTACGTAACCAGCTCCAGCCCCTCCGCTGGTGGTGCTTGTACGGGCGCTGGCATCGGGCCGACGATCATTGATCGCGTCATCGGTGTTTCCAAAGCTTACATGACCAGGGTAGGTGAGGGTCCATTTCCAACTGAACAGACTGGCGAAGCGGGAGAAAAATTACGACAGACCGGCAAGGCCTGGGCGGAGGTAGGAGTGGTAACCGGCCGTCCGCGACGTTGCGGCTGGTTCGATTGCGTCCTGGCCCGTTACGCAGTCCGGGTCAACGGCCTCGATTGCCTGGCCATCACCAAACTCGACGTGTTGGACGAATTCGATGAAATCAAGGTTTGCGTTGCCTATCGCAATTTGGAAACCGGCGAGACTCACAATGAATTGCCGAGTATAGGCAGTTCCTTTTCGAAAATGGAAGCGATCTACAAGAGCTTCCCGGGCTGGAAGAAATCCACCAGTTCCTGCCGCAGTTCCAAAGAATTACCGAAAGAGGCGCAGAACTACTTGAACTTCCTGGCCGACGATCTCAATTGTCCGATTGCTATCGTTAGCGTCGGCCCGAAGCGCGATCAAACGATCATCATCGAAGATCCTATCCACGGTCCGAAGCGGGTGTTAACACGCGCCGGCTAAGTTTATAGGCGCCCGCGAGAAGGGCTGAGCAATCCATCTTTGAGCTGCCTAAGAGTATTCCAGAATTCCAGCTTCATTTGCCCGGCTATGTCGTTCTGGTTCGCTTTACAGCGGGTCAGTCCGGTGATTGCCGCAACATAGTCGGGATCAATGGCGAGAATCTTTTCGTATTGTTTGCTGGCATTATCGAAATCGTAGAAGTAGAACTCGAGAAGTTCACCAAATCGATTGAGACCTTCCACCGAACGCGGCTTCAGATCCAGAAATCGCTCCAAGGCTCGCTTGGCGGCTCGATAGTCTTCCATCTTTTGGATCGGGTCTCGGCTTTCCTTTCCCAGGGATATGTACAGGTCGGCTCGATCCAAGAGCCACTTGGTCTGCGCCGGCTTTAACCTGATGGCATTATCCAGGCACTGTTTGGCCAAGGCCAATTGCCTGCGCTTACTGGTCAATTTGTAAGCCAGATAATTCAAATCAGCATCACTGGCATCCTTTCCGCCAGCCAACACGTTGGCCAGTTGCTGCCCCGCTTCATCCAGTTTGCCTTCATTCAGTAAGGCAGATACCAGAACAATGCGTGCTTCTTTGGAAGTCGCCTCTATAGCAATGGCTTTGCGAGCGTATTCCAATGCTTGTCTGTCATCCAGGTTGGCAAGACAAATTTGGGCGACAGCAACGAATGGTTCGCTGGCACGACAGCCCAGAGCAATTGCCCTCTTGTATTCCTGAAGAGCCAGGTTTGGCAGTCCGATGGTTTTATAAAAACGAGCAGCCGATAAACAGACATCAATATCTTGGGGATATTTCTTAAGCAAGTCCTTCAATTCTTCCCGCGCCCCGGAGAAGGCTCCTTGCCGGGTGAGATCATCGATGTGCTTGAGCGCCGAGGAGCGATCAGACAATTGAGCATTAAGGTTGGGAGAAGCATGTGAGCCAACTGTTGCTAAGCACAAGATGAGAGGTATTAAGTTCGCTCGTGAGATAACTGCCATAATGGCGCGGGCCTAAACCTTGAAGTAAAACCAGAAGCATAGTAGCAAAGATTGATATTCCTTCTTTGCGCTCCGTCCTCTCGGCAAGCCTCGCCTCCTCCGCGCCTCTTCGACGCTCTTCGCTATACTTTATTTCAACTTGGGAAGGTTTCGATTAGATACTTCGTGCGTAAATGACGGCAAATGGTTCTCCGAAGCGCAAGAGCTTCACACACTCCAGTTCATTTCTGATAATCGTCTCAATTGGCTCCAGTTTCGTCCTGGCCCTTTATGTTCTCGCGGTCGGCACTGCCCTTTCCCACCGGCCAGAAAGCAATATCATCGAACAAACTGCCCAGGATGTCGCTTATGCCATGAGCCAAGTGAGCGTGTCAAGTGACAACTTCGGTTCAGTCGGGCTTTCCGATATCCCCCCAGAAGAGTTTTCCGGCAGTTTTGCCCATCCTTCCCGCGGGCGAGTTATCAGTATAAACAGCCTGTATGGCGTGCTCAGGCTTGATGCATTCATTGCTCGGGAGTTGCACCATCCGATTATTAGCGCTTTGTTGTCCAAGGACTTCGCCGACTGTCGCGCCACCGAGAAAGCCTTGACGAAAAAGCTTTTTGCCGCCGTAGAGAAACATCCAGTAGCGCAGGAGAAGCGACCGGAATTTTTTGGCATCTCCGGACTTGGCTTCAGAGAACATATCGAAACCAGCCAGGCTGAGAATTTCATTTACGAGAGAACCTACCGTAACTTAGCCGCTGCTCTAGCTGCCCATGATTCCAAGCTACTCGATTTGACGATCAAGCTCGGATTTGTCCGCTCCCGCAAAGCCATGAGCACGGTGCAGGCGCCCGCCTTCGGCCCGAAGCTGGGAGACTCCGTCACTCCGGGAGAACTTGACACCACCAGCATCGACGAGAAAGGTCAGTATCGACCGGGCGTGCCTGTCTTAGTTCCCGGCTTCGACCCGATTATGTTCACACCTCTTCTTTCTAAAACAGGCGTTATCGACCAAGCAGATTTTGTTCAGGACTCGCGGCTTAGCGCACCATCTGCGGTACTAGTTGAAGCAGTTTGGGAGTTCCGCCCGATCGGCCATAAAACCAATCCTTACAGGGTGTCGCCAAGAACCGCCTGTGCGGCTGTGGGCTCCAAACCGGTGGCCATGCCGCCGGCTGCTCTGGTGATCAACTTTCCCCACGGAACACCGGGTCTATTCCATTCGGTTGGCGAGATGTTGTTTTTTAAAAACTGGAAAAATTCAGGCGCCTGGCGGCAGGCGAGTGGCGGCCCGGTGCCCGGAGGGGGGACCCTGACCGTACCTCAGGATGCTTCTTTGAAAATGGCCTCGCCGGGTGACGCTCTTGCTACAATCATTTATCACTGGATGAGGCTTCTGGAGCCAAACTGCAGCGCCAAAAATTGTGTCGCGCTAATTAACAGTACCTGGCGCCCCGGCCTGGCGCATCTGGACAAGCCAGCCAACCCGTCGACGAACCCGGCCCCGGTCAACAGCGTTTTGGCTCACGACAGTGAGGCTCGCGCCTCAGCGCTTCTTGATCAATCTTATCCGGACGGGCAAGGTCAAACGATTGTCGGTAACTTATTCGCCAAGTCGGAGTTGAATGTTCGATCCGAGTTGACTTCGCCGCCACCGTCAGCCCTGCCCCTCTTTGTGGACAGGCAAGGACGGTTAAATTTGGCTGGCCGCAGGGGTTTCGACGCAAAGATGGTGCAGGCATTTCTCAGTGCGGTTTACGATACGGATTTAGCAGCACTGGAATCCCTCTGGGTGGCCAAGTTAATGACAAGCAAAGTCGCTTCCGAACGGCCGGACATCGAGCAAAAAATGCGGATCGAACGCCAGGAGTTGAACTCGATCAATAGCACGATCAACAGGCTGAGCAATAAGGCTGGCCGAGAAGAATCGCCCATTCCCCTGGCCAAAGAGACCTTGAGACAAATCGCCCTCCTTAAGGAAAAGGTGGCAGGGGCCCAGGAAGAGATTGCCAAGGACGAAGCGCAATTGCGGCGACTGAATAAAATTGCCGTCCTGGCTGAAGTCGCTCAAGAGAATGCCCATCGCACTGCCGACCTTGCCTATGACCTATGCGCTCACGCCTTCAAGATCTGCCGCAATGGCATCGTTCCCTTGGACAATAAAGGCGATGCTTATTTGATCGGCAACAAGAGCTGCTTTTTTGCCAGCCGAAAACCGCTTTCCGAGGCGGATTTCTTGGAAGCAACCAAGGGCAACGATAAACTAGGGCTGCCGGCCGAGTCGCCGGTAAACCAGTATTGGCTGGCTCGTTCAATGAATATCAGACCGGACGTCGACTCCGTACTGAAGAATCTGGATCCCGCCTATGACCCATTGGCAGCCAAGATTAAATCGGCAATGAAGGAATCCCTCAATCTGCCGCCCTTCACGCCGCTCTGTGTTGTTCTCGATTCACAAGCAGTCAATAGCGGCAAAGCTGAGCCGCTCTTCTGTAACAGTTATCCATTTTTCAAAATTTTCATCCCGAATGGACAATTCCTTTACTATTGCCAGCATGCGGCAGAGACTGGCACAAATCCGAGCGTTTATTGGTCGGCGTTGATTCGAGACCTGGTGGCGTACAGAGGCAACGGCGGTGGCTCCCCGATCAGCTCAACAGAGGAAGATTGGTGTAAAAAGCAGGGGGGCACGTTCGGTGTCTGTCCCGGCTTAGCCTGCGAATTTCAACTGCGCACTCCCTTGCCGAATTTGAGCAACTTTCCAGCTGGCTCATCGGTCAGCAACGAAGCGGGCGAACAAATGCCACAAGTACCGCCGGTCCCAGCCGACATGCTCTAGGAGCGCTTGGGGACTGGATAGGCTCGGACTTAAGCCGGCAAAACGCCCGGGCCGGTTCATGCCCAGCCCGGGCGATCCAGGGCATCTCTCTTACGTGCTTTTCTTGCGACGTCCCCGTTTGCTGCCGGTATGGTGCTCATTGGCAACACCGACGGCCTCTTCGATTTCTTGAAGGCGCTCCATGATTTCTTCCATTTCTTCACGGGTCGCCAATCCGCATTCCTTGGCAGCCTTTCGAATGCCGGTTTGCACCTTGGTTGAAACTTTCTTTTCCATGGCGTTTGTGCGCTTGCTAGCTTCGTGTTGGAAGCGCTTGATGTAATCCTGGGCGGACTCGGTTTGTGTTTTGCCCTCGCGCTCCAGCTCAGTGAGAAGGTCTTGGCCAACCTTCGCCAGGTCTTCAATTGCTTCGTTCAAAGCGGACTTTATGCGGTCGACGCTGGTGGTCGCCCCGACACTAGTCAAGACAGCCTTCTTCAAAAGCTTAGTTCTTTCCGTCATATTGTTAATGCTCCTGCCGAATCGGATCCCCCACATGATTTTAAAGTGTGATCAGCATTCCGAGAAGCAATGGTAACGAAATGACGAGATTTTCGATCCAGGCTTATCGGCCCGGACAAAACAATTTAACCGGCTGAAAGTTTTTCGCAGTCTTAGTAAAATACGTGAGAATTTCGACCAGACGCGGCTTTACGGCAGATTATCAGGGAGCGAAAAGCGCGGCCGCCGCTGCCCTTGAATCGCTCAAGCAAGAGAAAACAATTGTAAATAATCAAGAACAGGAGCCGTAAATGAACGTTGGTAGTGGGCTAAGAAAGGAGCTGGCAAGTTTGAACTACTCTCAATCTTTGGGCTTAGTGAAGCGAAAACGAACAATTACGGCCGATTACTTACCACGATCGGCAAAAGCAGTCGGATGGTCTTGGCTTTTCGCTTTCTTGATTTGTTTCAACCAGGCCCTCTATCAATCTGCCCTGGCTCAGGCTGTGCAAACGCCGCGTCCCAAGCTGGTTGTATTTTTGATTGCCGACGAGTTTCCCTACGACTATTTGGCACGTTTTCAGGATAAATTGCCACCGGGAGGGCTGCGCACCCTGATTGAAACAGGGGCAAGCTTCAGCCACTGTCGCTTCCAGCAAGCCTGCACGCAAACTGCCTGCGGCCAATCGGTGATTGCCACCGGCGCTCATCCCTGGGCAACGGGAATCGTCGGCGATAATTGGTACGATCGCAAACGAGGCAAAGTAATCTCCGCCAGTTTTGGCGGGGAAGGAACATCGTCCGGCAATCCCCATCAAATGGTAGGCACCACCATTGGTGATGAACTGAAGCTGGCCAGCGGCGGACGCAGTAAAGTCTTTTCCGTTGGTATCAAGGACAGTGCAGCGATTATATTCAACGGCAAGCTCGGCAATAACGCCTTCTGGTGGGATGCCCGGGTCGGCAGTTTTGTCGGCACTTCGGCCGCTAGCGCTCCTCCAAGTGGTGGACAGGGTGACGGCATGCCGATAGATGCCGCTTCACCAAGGGGCAATCAGCTCGTGGCAGAATTTGCCAAACAGCTGATCAGCCAGGAGAACTTGGGTCAAGATGGCGATCCTGATCTAATCAGCATCAATTTCTCGGCGACAGAGGCGGTCACCAATCGCCACGGTCCACACAGCCAGGAGAGCGAGGATCTGGTGCTCAAGCTGGATCAAACAATCAACGGTTTTCTAAGTTTCCTGGACCAAAAAATCGGACTGGCTAATTGCCTGGTCGTTTTTACAGCCGACCACGGCGTTGCTCCCATTCCCGAACTCTTAAAGGAGAAGGGCGCGGAAGCCGGTCGAATTGACCCCAAATACTTTCGCACTCAACTGAACTCGGCTCTGGCTGCACGCCTGGGGAACTACGATTGGATCGAAGAGTTTGAACCTCCGAATCTCTACCTAAATCTCAATACGATCGATCGTCAGCAACGGCGCCAACCGGATATCGAGGCTTTGACGGCCAAGCTGGCCCATTCATTGCCTGGCACGGGAGAAGTCTATTCTGCTTTTCAATTTTTCATGAACCAGCTTCCCAACGGGCCGCTAAGTGAGGCAATCAGGAAGAGCTATTTCTGGGGTCGCAGCGGCGAATTGTTTATCGCGCCAAGACCAGGTTACATTTTCACCGCCGAAGGTGAAGGGACAGTAAGCGGATCACCATTTACCTATGATGCCCAGGTACCACTTATTCTTAAAGGCAGCGCCATCAAAGCCGGACACTATACTGAATCAGCCAGTCCGGCCGATATTGCCCCCACAGTGGCGGCAGCCCTGGGTATTGCTGCTCCCAGTCTTGCCGAGGGCAGGGTCTTGAGCGAAGCGTTCGGACAATCGAGCGGCGGCGGAAAATCGCATTATACATTTTAATGTTGATCAGGGATTCAGGTTAGCCCGATGGAGAAGAACAAAACACTCGTCCTGGTCGATGGTAGTTCACTGGCGTTTCGCTCTTTCTTTGCCTTGTTCACGACTGGTTTACGGACAAAGGGCGGCGAGCCGACCTGGGCCATTCTCGGCTTTTTCAATTCTTTATTTGAATTGATTGAAAAGTACAAGCCCGAAATGTTGGCGGTCTGCTTTGACCTGTCAGCGCCGACTTTCCGCCACGAAGAGTTCAAGGATTACAAAGCCCATCGCACCGAAATGCCTGACGATCTGAAGCCCCAGTGGGAGCGGATCAAGCAAGGTGTGCAAGTTCTAGGGCTGCCGGTTTACGAGGTAGAACGTTACGAGGCAGACGACCTAATCGGCACGATAGCCCGGCAGGCTGAGGGGCGTGGCATGGATGTCCTCATTCTGACTGGCGATCAGGATGCCTTCCAGCTCGTCGACGGACATGGTCAGCAGATCAAAGTATTGATGCCCGGCAAAGGCGGACTGCAGCTTTATGGAAGGGAAGAAGTGCACGAAAAGTTGGGTATCTGGCCAGAACAAGTGATTGATTACAAAGGGCTGTGCGGGGACACGTCCGACAACATACCCGGCGTCAGAGGAATCGGACCGAAGACAGCCGTGCAGCTACTCAGCCAGTACAAAACTATGGAGGGCATTTACGCCAAACTCGACGACCTCAAGTCGAAGTCGGTGAAGGAAAAGCTCACGCAGGGACACTCCGACGCCTTCGCCAGCAAGAAATTGGCAACGATTAGTTTAGATGCCCCAGTTCAGTTCGATTTCGACCACTGTCTTTTAACAGCGCCGTCGCTTGATGACGTCAAGTCCTTTTTCAGCGAATTGGAATTCAAATCTACAGTGGCGAGGCTGCCTAAATTGATCTCCCTCTTTAAGGAGGTGGCGCCCGGTAAAACATCACGGAACGGCGCCCAATTAGTCGCCAAAGTCGAGATTCGAGCAAGGATCGAGGCAGGCGGCTCAGCACCAGAAGTAATACCATCATCCGACATCGCAGAAGTGCAATTAACTCTCGCCTTGAATGCATCCTCGGGAACGGCCACAGATTCAGGCCCCGACATTGCCGCTTCTTTCGATTGGCAAATCGCCGACGACGATGCGGCATTGGATCAGCTGGTAGAACAGCTCAAGCAAACTGCTGCGTTTGCCTTCAATGTGCAGTCGACAGGTGAGAGCTGGATGAATTCTGAAATTTATGGATACAGCTTTGCTTTCGCTGACGGCCTGGCATGGCACGATCGCTCAAAACTGGCGCTCGCTTCTCCAGATACAAAGCTGGAAAACCTGCATATAGCATACGTGCCAATCAAACATTCGCAATCGGGGCTGGCGGAAAATCTCAGACTGGAGCGAGTCAATGCCAAGCTTGCATCCATCCTGGCCGATGCCAATATCGGTAAGGTGGTTCACAACGCCAAACAAACAGCAAATATTCTCTCGACCGCCGGTCTGACTTTGCGTCCAATCGTTTTCGACCCGATGCTTGCCTCCTATGTCGTTTCTCCTGATGAAAAACAGGGATTGCGGGACCAGGCCAATCGTCTTTTCCATTACACCTGCCACCGGGCCACCGACCCAGCGGCAGGCGCTCGCAAACAGATCGATCTGGCCCGAATACCAGCCAGCAACATTGCTGAATATGGCTGCGATGATGCCCGCTTATCACTGGAGTTAACGCGCTATTACTTATCAACTTTCACTGCCGATCAAGAACGTCTCGTCAACGATTTAGATTTGCCGTTGAGCAAAGTTTTGGCCAAGATGGAGCAGGCTGGCATAGCGCTCGACCTGCCCTATTTGTCCAGCTTTTCTCGAGAGCTGGAAAGCGAGATCCAGAGGCGGGAATCGGAAATTTTCAAATGCGCAAATCACCCATTCAACATCAATTCCACTCAGCAACTTGGCAAAGTATTGTTTGAAGAACTGGGTCTTACCAGCAAGGTCCGGACGAAGACAGGCTTTTCCACCGATGCCAGCGTCCTGGAAGCGCTCAAGTCCGAGCACCCGATCATCGATCACATTCTCGAGTATCGTCAGTTAGCAAAGTTGCGATCGACATATGTAGATGCACTGCCAAAGTTGATTTGGGTGAAAGACGGTCGGCTGCATGGGGAATTCAATCAAACAACGACGAGCACCGGCAGACTTTCCAGCACCAATCCAAACTTGCAGAATATCCCGATTCGCACGGAAATGGGTAGGCGCATGCGCCGAGCATTCATTCCAGGGAAGCCCGGGCACATCCTCATGTCTGCCGATTATTCCCAGATCGAACTTCGCTTCCTGGCTCACATGTCCGAAGACAAAACTCTGATTGACGCATTTTCAAAGGATCAGGACGTACATGCTCGCACCGCCGGTGAAATCTTCGACTTGCCTATAGGGGAAGTGACCGCTGACATGCGACGCATCGGCAAGACCTTGAATTTTGCCCTTGTCTACCAGCAAGGTCCTTATGCAACTTCGCAGCAACTTGGGATTACCACCAAACAAGCATCGGCATTCATCGAAAAATACTTCAGCCGCTATGCCAATGTGCGGGCATTTCTCGATGAGACTATCGCTAAGGCAAAGCAAACCGGTTACGTGGAAACCCTTTGGAAACGGCGTCGATACTTCCGCTACCTCAATGATAGAAACGACGTATTGAGAAGAGCGGAAGAACGAGCGGCCTGCAATGCCCCCTTGCAGGGAAGCGCTGCTGATCTGATGCGGCTTGCCATGAACAAACTGGACGAAAATCTAGGAAAGCACAAGCTCAACGCTAAGCTGATTTTGCAAGTGCATGACGAACTGGTTCTGGAAGTTCCCGAAACGGAAGTGGAAGAAACAAAAGAGGTTGTGGTCGAGTCAATGCTTTTGGGACAACCGCTCAAGGTGCCACTGAGAGTAGACGTTGGCGTGGCTGGAAATTGGATGGAGGCAAAGTAAGCGAGCAAGTTTCTTGATCAAATTGATTTAGCGCGCTCGTAGATTCACCTTTAAATCACTCATCCTGTCCTCATATCAAGCTTCGCCAGCGCTTGACGAATTGGTCACTGGCAGAGGGCTTGAGACGCTTATACTTGCTTGAACGAAACGATTAATTCATAATGAGCATGGTATTTCTGGAGCAAGATCCGATTAGTTCTATGTCTATAGTACAATGGCCAATAGGCTGCATTGGAAGCGCATTCGCTTATGAAAAATCTTCAGCACCCACCTAAGGAAGACATCTCTCTCTTCGGTATTTTGTACGCGCTGAGTGAACCTGTTCGTTTCAGCATAGTAGAGCAACTAGCCGACGGCGAAGAATTGACCTGTGGCGCCTTTAAGTTGCCGGCCAGCAAAGGCAAGTCGACCATGACTCATCACTTCAAGGTCTTGCGCGATTCGGGTTTGATCTACACGCGTGTCGAGGGCAGAGAACATTACACGTCTTTGCGCCGTGAAGACATCAATGATCGTTTTCCTCAGTTCTTGGACGCGCTCTTGAAGGCCTACGGTACGACTGCGAAAAACCACCATAGTCGTGCTTTCAGTTCGAAATCGTTCTGAATTTATCGCCATTAATTGCCAATGCGAGCGATGGCACGCTCGATCTTTTCATTTATATTGACGAGTGTGAGCTTAATTCTCGGCTTCTTGCTGGGAAGCACACGAAGGAGCTCATCAATGAAAGCCGGGCCAACAGATTCGACGCCGGCAAAATCCAGCACTACCTCACCGAATCTTTCCAGTCGCCAGAAGACGCGCCGAGCATGCGAACGAGACATAAGCATTTTTTCGCCAAATTGAGCCAGCTTCAAGAGCACGTGGGTTTTGGTAAAACCAAACTCGCCTTTACGCGCGACATGCTCGTCGAATACCTCTTCAACAGAGCGCCCAACCGGAAAGTTGAGAACCAAAGAAACGCGTGTACCGGCAGCATCATGCTGATCAGTTTGAGCCAACCAACCATCTTGGACATGGGCATTATGCATAAAACTCAAGTTGTTGGCCGAGAGCATGAAAGCATCGAACAAACGCGCCGTAAAAAAAATGCCCTCGCCGTTGTGGCGAGTCGGCTCGGTCGTCAACTTTCCTTTGGAAACTTCAAAAAGTGCTTCCGGCAGGCTGGATAAGCGGAAGCTGTCGGCGATTTTCTTGAATATGCCAACCCCATCGTCGACGATTTGTATAGTGATACTGCCGGCATTTCTGACTACACGCACTACCACTTCCTTAGCTTGGCTGTGCTCAATGGCATTATTGAGCATTTCGTTCACGCCATAGGCAAGCACGGCCAATTCGGCCGCCCCTCGATCAGCCACAGTCGGCAGCACCAGATCGCGCCAGACCAGATGTTCCTCAAGACCATCAGCCAACCTAAATCGACTGAGCTTTTCGCTCAAAACTACCAGGAAGTAACGGCTGCCTTTGCCTTCTCCTTCCACCTGAACAATGCCCTGGGCGATCAAATGGCGTAGTTGTTTATCGACAGCCTGACGGCTCACTGCCGCCTGGCGAGCCACCTTGGCAACCGGCGAGGCATCGTTGATAGCCAGTTCTTCCAGGAGCATTTGTTTGATCAGACCAGGCTTTCTTGACATCACCATTTAGACCCACGGGTGGATATCGGACAGATATTATTGTCAATATATAAACTAGGTATTGTAAATCTAGACGGTCAATATTGACAATATTTTCGGCAAGAACAC
>PSRH01000085.1 GCA_003175915.1 Candidatus Melainabacteria bacterium
CGGGACGTGGCGCAGGGGTAGCGCGCACCTTTGGGGTGGGTGAGGCCGGAGGTTCGAATCCTCTCGTCCCGAAATTAGCAAAGCCATTTAGTTTCCGCTCAGGGGAGGCTTTCCAAGTAAAGTCTTTCCAAACGTATCTTATCTCGCTCGTATTGAAGGCGAGCCAGATCGTACGAATTCATCCTGTTCCCGACTGCTTCGCGCCTAGACGCCCAGCCGCGCGCATCGAATGATGGTGTACTTTGGAAGCACGGGTGAAGATAAACGAACTCACGCAACTTTGTCTTGAGGATTGCCTTAAGATGCGGATCTAACGCATCAAGCGCGACCGCTGTTTCATTGACTGCTACGAACATAATTTCCCTAAAACGCCTGTGGGGAACCTATAGACATCAGTCCACTGCCAAGCCCGTTGCTGACGCAAGGATGGTAGCACAGAAACTTGAAATTGGAAATGCCGAAAATCGCTGAGAACCGCGCTGGCCGCTGAAAACTCAGCTTTTCAATGAGCAACAATTCAAGCGGCAATCTAACCGCTATTGGATTCAATATCTTCAGGGCGCGCCAGTCCAGCCCCCCAGGGACATGACAGTACCCAGACAAATAGACGCGGCCTTTAGCTGGTGCCGCCTTCCGATTGAGTACGGATATCGGCAGCCATAATCTCCTTCAACTTCTTGAGGCCGCTGTGGAGGGCTCGGGAAACGCCCATTTCAGACAGTCCCAAAACCGAGGCAGTTTCCTTTTGCGATAGGTCATAGAAGAAGACAAATTCCAGGATGCGGCGGCTTCTTTCACCCAACCTCTGTAAGGCTTGCGCAACAAGCTCCCGGTCTTCCCGGCTGCGTTGAAATTCTTGATACTTACGATCCGGTACCATCTCGCAAAGGCTGCGGCGGTCCTCCCTGTCTTCGTCGTCACCGGTTGAATCGAAAGACTCGTAATGGAGGCGCGCCTCCCAGGATAACTGGGCCTCCAGGATTTCCTGCACGGAAAGCCCCGAGTAAGTGGCCAGCTCTTGGACGGTCGGAGTGTGATCGAGCGCCTGGGTGAGCTTTTCTTCTAGCTGCGATATCTGCGAAGTGACCTCGGTTAACCGTCTCGGTACTTGCACAAGCGAGCAATGGTCCCTCAAATAGTGGCGAATCTCGCCTCTGATATAGCAGGTGGCCAAAGTCTTAAAACTGGCTGAGCGCGGTCGATTTGGGTCGTAATAGCGAATCGCCTTGAGAAGCCCTATGGCTCCCACCTGGATCAGGTCCTCCAGGCTATCTGGGTTGAATTGACTATAGCGCCGGGCGATCTGTCGGACCAGCGGCATGTAAGTTTCGACTAGCTCCGTGCACTTGGACTGCAGCAAGCACATTGATTCGATGGCTTCGGAACGCCGTTTTGCTTTAGAACTGGTTAATCCGGGCTCTGTCGCCGCCGTCCCTCGGCTTTTGCGAGCATGCCGGCGTCCCGATTGTGTAGCGTTAACAGGCCGTTCTTCGCTAGTTTCAGTTTCGCCGGGCATCGCCTCGACCCCGGTCAACGTTACTCTGCCTGTCCGCGCGTATAAACGCTTCGCCTCAGACGGCTCAGCGCCATCTTCCGCTTTATTGAGCTCCGCTTCTACGCGCTCTAAATTCTTCATCTTCACGTGTTTCCTATAGTTTCCCTCGCCCGCTTTTTTACATAGCCCCATTGCACCGAAGCTATTCATCCCCACCGAGCGCCAGCCACGCTCCATCAACTCCCCTCGGGCAAACAATCCTCCTGTCTGATGCTTTGCACCCGATTTCGCAACACGGGATGTGGGCTTATCGCCCGCGTTTTTTCCCCGATCAGTTGTCTAATGCCACAAACCAGCCTATTTGCCAAAATTGTTCCCTTGACATCAGCCGTCTAAACCGTATTACACTAAGGGATCGAGCAGCTAGGCACTGGCGGAGGGCTTCGATTTCGCTAAAATTGGAAGGGGTTGATTATCGAAATTAAATCCGGTGTATAGCCGTTCTTTCCTTTCTTCTCCTTCCCAAACCAAGGGCTAACTGTGCATAGGTCACCTAAAATTATTGAAAAGATACGAATTACTTGGCGCAAGACATCCGCACAGAAGCAGCTGCTTTTTCTCGGTATCGTCACCATCGCTGCTGTTGTTACCCTGACAGCCTGGATCTGGGTGGGTAGGGCTCAGGCCGTGATCGACAAGTCGGTGGAGCAATTCGGCTGGGCGCTCGCCCAGGCCCTCGCTCGCGGTGGCGCGGAGGCTCTCACTAACAACGGTAATTTGGAAGGCCTGGAAAATTACCTGTTGACGGAAAGGGCTAAGACACCGGGTCTTGCCTATGTTGCCTTTTGCGACAGAGATGGGCGGGTACTGCTCGACAGCCAGCCTCCTCCATCTTCCAGGCCCCATTCAGCCAGAATCTTTCCCATTTATAAGCAACCACCGCAAAACTATCCAGTGCCCGATATCTATCCGAGCCCGCCAGGCTACCGATCAATCACTAACATCGCCGTGCCCATGTTGCGCAACAACCAGCAATTAGGCATTTGCTGGGTTGGTCTGGATAACAACGTCTTCACTATCCTTGGCACCCCCAAGGAAACTCGCATGTTTCTCTTCTCCGTTTTTACTTTAATAGGCATCCTCGGCGCACTCGGCGTCTTAGTCAACTACGCCCTGATTAATCGCCCCCTGCGCATTCTCTCTCAGGGCGCCGCCGAGATTGCCGCCGGTCATTTCGGTCATCAAATTCAAGGACAGAAGGCTGGCAAAGAGATCGATCAGGTGGTGACTAGCTTCAATCTCATGTCCAGCAAATTGCAAGATTACGACAAACAAAACGTCGATCACCTCAAGTCGGAAAGAAACAGCTATTTGTCCGAGCGCAACAAGCTTGAGCTCGTACTCATGTCAATTGCTGACGGAGTAGTCGTTTGCGACCGGGACAACCGCGTTCAAATAGTCAATGCAGCTGCCAGTGCCATTTTCGACAAAGAGGCTAAGGACCTGGTCGGCAAACCCCTGGTTTTTTGCACCGAAGGACCTGATTCTCCGCACATCTGCAAAGTGATCCAGGACTTTACCGACACTCTTTCACCAGGTGCGCTTGGTCCGGTGGTGCAGCAGATGCACCTGGCAGAGCGGATTGTCAGATTGCACATTGCACCAATTATTTTGAACACTGAATTTCTTGGCTCGGTAATCATCATGAACGACATCACCAAGCAGACCGAGCTGGAGAAGATGAAGAATGAGTTCATCAGCAATGTCAGTCACGAATTGAGAACACCAATTACCTCGATTAAGAGCTACGTCGACACTTTGTGCAATCACGGCGAAAAGTTGGACCCCGATATCTATAGAGAATTTCTCCAGATTATCGATGGTGAAGCGGATCGCCTCATGTTCCTCGTCAATGATGTTCTGGAGTTGAGCCGCGTTGAAGAAGGCGGGCGTGAATTTGAGTTGGACGCGCTGGAATTGCGGCGAGCGGCAGAGGCGGCCATTCGTTCCGTCAATCTTCTCGCCAAAGACCGCGAAATCGATCTTGTTCTCACCGTCAACGACCCCGTGCCCCTGGTGCTGATGAACGAAGAGTCGATCGAAAGAGTGATCATGAATCTTTTGACCAACGCCATCAAATACACACCGTTTGGTGGCAGTATCAAAGTAAACATTCGAACGGAACCTAATTCGAACGAGGTCGGCTTGCATGTTACCGACACCGGCATCGGCATACCAGAAGAATCACTGGAGGCGATATTTGATCGCTTTTATCGCGTCGAGAAAAAAGTTCACACGATCAAGGGCACCGGCTTGGGACTAACGATCGTGAAGAAGATCATCGAAAAACATAACGGGCGGCTCGGAGTTGTGTCGGCAATAGGCCAGGGTTCGACTTTCAGCTTCTATCTGCCGACCATTAACGTGCTGAGCGAGCCGTTGCCAGTGAAACAGGGCGAACAACCTCAACAGCTATTGGGCGGCATAACTCAAACTACATAGCTGTAAGAGTTGCCAAGATTAGCAACATATCGATTTAGACCGTCGGGTCAAAAGCCCTCATCGTGTTATCATTCTGTCCGTTGACAAGGTGACCAACTTCATGTCAAGCGGACGCTTCAGGACGGAGTACGAAATGAAGTATTGCGAGCGCGGTGCGGTAATTGAGCCGTACGAACTGGAGTAGATATTGGTAAAGGCCATATATCCGGGATCATTTGATCCTATGACTTACGGTCACCTGGATATCATTCGGCGAGCCAGCAAGCTTTTTGATCAAGTGATTATGGCCGTCGTCGGCAATCCAGGAAAATCCAGTCTATTACCCATTGAAGCGCGAGAGATGTTGATTGTGAAAACGATTGATGGTCTTGAAGGTGTGGTGGTGGGCGCGTTCCAAGGATTAACTGTAGATTATGCGCGACAGAACAACGTAAAGATATTGATCAGAGGTCTCAGAGCTATATCTGATTTCGAAGCTGAATTAGGCATGGCTCAAACGAATAAGCAGCTCTTTCCTGAACTAGAAACTATCTTTCTCATGTCTAAAGCCGAGTATTCTTTTATAAGTTCCTCCACCGTTAAGGAGATCGCGCGTCTCGGCGGCGACGTTTCTCAGTTCGTTCCTAAACCAGTGAACGATTACTTAAAGGAGCATTTCAGCAGAGGCAGCAATAAATGACGACCACGATGACGACAGCAGCGCCTACCACAACAGCTACTTATAAGCAGACGACGATCTACAAGCATCTAGATCTGCTTGAGCATTTGATCGACGATGCCGTAGGCATGCATAAGTTCAAGATGATCAATGCCGATGAGTTTCTTGACGTACTGGACAAAGCAAGAGCACGGCTACCGGAAGAGCTCCGCGAAGCAGCCGATGTGTTACAGCAACGTGACGAAATCGTTTCAGAATCGCAACGCCGAGCCGAGCAGATAATCGGCACCGCTCGCCGCCAGGCCGAGAATATGCTGCATGAGTCCGAATTGCTTAAAGCAGTCCAAGCCGAAGTTGAGCGGATCCGCAAACAAGTAGTTTCGGAAGTAGAGCAGATGCGCCGGGAAGCTCTTTCTGAAGCCGAGCGCATCCGCACTGAAGCCGAAGAGGACGCCTCCCGCACACGAGAAGGCGCCGACCACTATGCTGAGTCAGTACTGACCCGCATCGACGCTGATCTGAATAATCTCGCTCAACGCCTTGTTGAATCTCAATCAATAGTTCGTAATGGTCAACGCTTATTAGGACAAGCAAAACAGCGTCACGCTACCTTAGCTGCACCGCTAGCCAGCCCGCTTCTCGGCGGCAGACCGGAACAACAACAGTAAACAAGCCTTTGGGCACTTCACTGGAGCGCCACTGCAGGTGGTGCTGGCTTAAAGTTTATCGGTGCCGATATTCGGGGCGAACTGGAGATTTTGCAGGCTGGTTCCGGTGAAGGCTCC
>PSRH01000112.1 GCA_003175915.1 Candidatus Melainabacteria bacterium
AAACATTACAACCGATGCTCATCAACTTTGCCGGTTACTTCGCACTGCGCCTGCCATTGGCCTGGCTTCTGACTGCACCAGTGGGAGCTGGGGTAATGGGCGTTCTTGCTGCCAAAGCCATTTCTTGCGCCTTTACTGCTTGGGCCATGATCACATTCTTTGAGCGCATTCCCTGGGTGGCCGCGACACGATCAAATGCAGATTGAGGGCAAAGGAGCTGCCCCTCACGTTCCAATATTTATCCAGCCAATAACCTTGTGCTGGACTGTCTCGCCAGTGCTGAGCTTTCTTTAAGAACTGCAAACAGGGAACTTAGGCAAATAACCGCCAATCCTAATAAGTAATTCTTTCAATAAAAGGACGAGGCCACCTAAGGTCCAAGGCAGTGTCGTGTTACCCGAATCAAAACCTGTTGTACTCGTGGCCGAGGACCATCCGGTTAATCGGAAAGTTGCTGGCCTTCTGCTCGATGCTTTAGGTGTTCATGCCCTCTTAGCTGATGATGGGCGGCCAGCAATCGCCCTGTATCAGAAGGAAAGACCGGCGCTCATCCTGATGGATATCATGATGCCTGTTGTCGATGGATTTCATGCTGCCAAGGAGATCCGGCGCCTTGAATTTGGGCTTGGTATCCAGACTCCAATCATTGCCTGCACCGCTCTTGATGAAACAAAGATAAAAGAAGAGGCAGTTTCTTGTGGAATCAATGACTACCTGGGAAAGCCCTACAGCCGAGAAACGTTGGCCGCCAAGATTGAACTTTGGCTTGGAACAAAACTGCCGAGAACCAGAACCCCCATTACACAGGTTGCCCAAGCCTTAGCAAATGCAGTGGAAGAACCTATGGAAGGGCAGCGACTGCGACCATCATATGGGCTTGAGCAGCTGGATGACTTACTCGCACTGTTTCTTACAGTCACTGAAACTCTTCTGGCTCAGCTCGACTCAGCCATTCAAGCCCAAGATGTCGTGGCTGTGCGGAGACTAGCCCACGAAATTAGATCCGGTAGTCTTATGGTCGACGCCAAAGACATCGCTGAGATATGCGTGCAACTTGAGCAAGTCACCCACAATTGGCCTGAAGTTGTTAAGACATATCCGGCTCTAGCTCTGGCTTTTTCGAAGGTCCGGGAATTTGCCCACAAGAAACAAGCCGATGGAGATGCAGGAGTTGGATTGCGGCCATCGCAGCCATCCCCCAAACCAGCTTCTAATTACTAACAGCTCGATTGGCTTTGTTGTCTCCAGATGGCCAATCCGATCAGGATTGTGAACAAAGGAAGTAATATAAAAGGTGAAAGCACGAGTACCGCAGCTAGGAGTGACACTATACCAGATACCATTACATTTGCATTTGTTGTGTCCTTTTTACCAGGGTGCGTCGCCTCCCATTTCGCCTCTAGCTCAGTTTTCCTCGCTTGAACGCGGCATTGGAAGTCTGCATCATGGTTTTCAAAGTACTGCGCCTCATAGTGCGCTAGTCCTAATCCTGTTCCTGCCATCAATCCTAATACTAGTATGGGTGTAATGATGGCTAGAATAATAATCTTGATTCTTGGTCGCATCAGCATAAAATGAGCACTCCGAATTGCAGATCAGAACCTAAGTTCACTCTTCAATTTCTCTATGTGTCTATTTTCCTCTCTTGCAAGATCCTGCCTAGCGGAATTAGCGTTCATATCTCTATTGCGAATGTACAACCGGATGGCTTCCTTGAGATTATCGTTGGCCAGCTCGGGTTGCCCCAGGTGTAGATAGGCAATGCCTAGACCTTCGTAAGTATAAGGAGTATCCGTTCCCGACTCCAATTTCAACGCGCTTGTGTAATCCCCCAGGGCTTTTTCCCATTCTTTTGCGTATAGGAATGCTTGTCCTCGTTCGAGGTAGAGATCCCCGTGCACATTGGGTTCCTCAAGTTTCATCGCCTTGGTGTAATCGTCAATTGCTTGCCTATATTGTCCGGATGCGTTGAATGCCTTGGCCCTACCAATAAAGGCTTGGTCGTACGCTGGTTCGAGCCCAATTGCGTGATTGTAGTCGGCGATAGCCTCACGATGCCGACCTAATTGTTCATATAGATCTCCCCGATCGCAAAAGTGGCCATATGTTGGTGCAAGTTCTACGAGTTTTGTGTAATCAGTTAGTGCGTTTTCTTTCTGTCCTAGTTTGCGAAGCACGAGGGCGCGCATGAGGTGAGCAAACTGTCCGGTCGGGTTTTGATTAACTGCCTGATTTGCCTCTGAAAGCGCCTTTTCATTCTGGCCCAGAACGCAATGGACGATAGCTTTTGGTAATGGGTCTACAGAAAGTCTGAATGACGTGAAAAGAACAATAACGGACAGCATTAAAACAAAAAATACGTACGGCGTTCGCATAGATATCATGGTAAGTCAAAGCCAGCTAGCACCGTATCTGGTGCTAGTGACTCTTGTATTTTATAAACAGGCTTGTAGAGCTGGGCAACCGCTGGAGATAAGCCCATTTTAATGATTATCGGACTGCAGACCTCACTTCGTCGTATATTTTTTAAGCTTTCAGTTGCCTCAGATTGACTAAGAATCTTCCGACTAGGGCTGGAAAAGATGCGGGGGTGTTGCCACCCCCGCTAATTACTTAGATGTGACTATCGTTTTTAGAAGTCACCCATGCCAGCGCCGGCGGGCATGCCCATCGGTGCTTTCTTATCTTCCGGCACATCAACCACGAGGGCTTCTGTGGTCAGGAACATAGCGGCGATTGAAGCAGCGTTTTGAAGAGCGAAACGCTCGACTTTGGCTGGGTCAATGATGCCGGCTTTGGCCATGTCTACGTATTCAAAGGTCATAGCATTGAATCCGAAGCCAGGCTTTTGCTCCTTCACTCTTTCGACAACCACTTCGCCAGGCAGACCGGCGTTATCGGCGATCTGACGAACTGGAGCTTCGAAGGACTTGAGGACAATGTCGAAGCCAGTGCGCTCATCACCAGTGATGCCTTCGCGCTTCTTCTCGAGGCTCTTGCCTACGGCGAGAAGCGTGGTGCCACCACCAGGTACGTAGCCTTCTTCAACGGCTGCGCGCGTGGCGTTCAGTGCGTCTTCGAAACGAAGCTTGCGATCCTTCAATTCGGTTTCGGTAGCTGCGCCGACTTTGATTACGGCTACGCCGCCGGCCAACTTGGCCAGACGCTCTTGCAGCTTTTCCTTGTCGAATTCGGAATCGGATTCTTCGATTTGTCGCTTGATGACAGCGATACGCTTAGCCACTTCGGCCTTGGTATCGTTGCCGGCGACAATGGTCGTCTTGTCCTTGTTGATTCTTACTTGCCTGGCTTTGCCGAGCATGTCGATGGTGACACTGTCGAGCTTGGTGCCGGCTTCTTCGGAAACAACTTGACCGCCGGTCAAAACAGCGATGTCTTTCAACATCTCTTTGCGGCGATCGCCGAAGCCAGGAGCCTTAACGGCACAGCAAGGGAGCACCTTGCGCAGGTGGTTTACAACCAGAGTGGCGAGAGCCTCACCTTCGATATCTTCCGCAACTAAGAGGAAAGGCCGTCCGGCGCGGGCAACCTTCTCCAGAACTGGTACCAGGTCGGCCAACAGGTTCACTTTCTTATCGACGCAGAGAATGTAAGGTTCATCGAGAACGGCTTCCATGCGCTCTGGATCGGTGACGAAATAAGCCGAAACGTAACCCTTGTCGAACTGCATTCCTTCTACGGTTTCCAGTTCGGTGGTCAGCGACTTAGATTCTTCCACGGTAATCACGCCGTCTTTGCCAACAGCTTCCATAGCATCCGCAATAAGCTTGCCGATTGCTTCGTCGTTGCCAGCGGAAATCGTCGCAACTTGCGTGATTTCCGTTTTGCCTTCAACCGGCTTGGACATCGTCTTGATTTCTTTGACGGCCAGCTCAACAGCTCTGTGGATGCCTCGGCGCAATACCATCGGGTTGGCTCCAGCAGCCACGTTTCTCAAGCCTTCCTTGATCATGGCCTGAGCGAGCACGGCAGCGGTGGTCGTACCATCTCCAGCGTTATCGTTGGTTTTTGTGCAGACTTCTCTTACCAGCTGAGCGCCGGCGTTCTCCAAATGGTCTTCCAGTTCGATCTCCTTAGCGATGGTGACACCATCGTTGACGATCTGGGGAGCGCCAAATTTCTTTTCCAGCACGACGTTGCGACCGGCTGGTCCCAGGGTGATTTTCACTGTATTGGCCACTTGATCGACACCACGTTCCAGAGAGCGTCGTGCCTGTTCCTCGTAGACAATTTGTTTAGGCATATACTTCCTTTTAACTCCTTATACTTCTTTAAGATAGCCGTGTAATGCTTTATTAGCCGCCGACAACAGCAAGGATGTCGCGCTCAGACAAAATCAGGTACTCAACACCGTCAATTTTCACTTCCGTACCTGAGTACTTAGCGAAGAGCACTTTGTCCCCAACCTTTACTTCCATCGGTTGGCGGTTGCCCTTTTCATCGAATTTGCCTGGACCGGCTGCCAAAATTTCACCTTGCTGAGGTTTTTCTTTAGCGGTGTCAGGCAGGACAATCCCACCTGCCGTTTTTTCTTCGGCTTCAAGCTTTCTGACCACAACTCGGTCAGCTAATGGTCTCAACTGAAGCTTTAACGCAGATGCAGTAGCCAATGGTCTATCCTCCTATCATGGAAAAACCGGAAATAACTAACTTGGAGCTGCTGACGCCAGATACCAGCAACGGCATAAGCTAGCGCGCCCTCACTGCTCAAAGTTTAACGACAGGAAGCCCGCAAGAGTACTGCTTTCCTTTTTTTCTTAATACTTTTTGTTCTCGAAGCGGGAACAAAGTGCGCCGGTCAGTCGTGTACTTTGCTACTGTCGCTGTTCTGTTTCTTAGAAAATCCCGCGCCTCCGCCAAGCCAGTTGGCGTATTCCGGGTCAACCGTTAAACGGCTCTTCAGTTGAGATTGGCGTTCGCTAATCACGGTAAGTTTGGCCTCTTTGACGAGATCCGCCCAGGCTGCCGGGTCGCTTGCCGAAGATTGAGCGGCGGGCGAGACAATCACCCGATCTCGACCCTGATATTTAGCCACGGCCAGGGCCTGTTCGGCTGCTTGCACAAGCCCGACCGGTTCTTCGGAATTATCCGGATAGGTCGATACTCCTATTGAGGCGGTGATCAAACCAACTCCCGGGACAACGCTGCCACGGATGCGCGAGCGCAACCGTTCAGCCACTTCCAAGACAGCCGTCAGTCCTGTTTCCGGCAGCATGACGGCAAATTCTTCACCGCCCCAGCGACAGACTACATCTATTTCGCGCAGGGAATCCTTGATGGTTTTGGCCACCTGCCTGATTGCCTCATCGCCTTTTTGCTCGCCTAAATGTTCGTTTACTTGGCCCAAATGGTCCAGATCGATAAGCAGGAGTCCGAGCTGGTGATGATGACGATCTGAGCGGTCCACCTCTTTGATCAAGGCTTCTTCAAAATGGGTGCGATTAAACAAGCCTGTGTGGGCGTCCTGGATCGACTGAAGAACGCTTGATTCGTGGGTAAAGGCGACATGGAGAGCGGTGCTTACCTGCCGGGTAAATGACTCGAGCAATTCGATTTGTTCAGGTTGGAAGCCCTTCCGCTCAATCGAAAAGACCTCAAGCACACCCAGCGGTTGGTGCTCGTAGATCAAAGGTAGCGCCAGCACCGAGCCGAAGGCGGCACCACCAGTTGCCCTCGGTAACCCATAAGGTTCTCGACTGCTGCCCTCGCCAATGTATTCGCTGCGGCCGGTCTTGAGCGTGGTACCAGCAATGGTGTGCTTGCCGGACAAATTGAACTGGTTCAAGCTGCTGCCATCCAGGCCTTTAAATGCCACCAGATTGAACGATTCCTTCTCTGGGTCAAAGAGTAGAAGGGCGCAATTGGGAGTGTTGCCGAGGATAAGGGCCGTATCCGTGGCGATTCTCAGAACGTCCGAGGTTCTCAGGGCATTGCTGCTTAAGGCGCACAGACTCTTGTAGAGCGTCCTCAGGCGCTCTCGCTCATACTCGCTGCAGCCAAATAGAATGGCATTGGCAATACTCATGGCAACCGTATGGGCGACGTTCTCGAGGAAGCCCATTTCGTCAACAAGACGCTTGGCGTTTAGATCAAGCACCATCGCTCCCACCAGCAAATTGGCCGAGATGAGCGGCAGAGCTACCTGAGCAGCGCTGCCTTCTTGCTGCATGATCTGGGCACTGAAGCGGGGAGCAGCGGCAATTTCGTCGAAAGAAACAGAAGAGCGTTGCTGAACGACAAACCTGAGCACGCTCTCAGTTGAGAATGGGATGAGACGCATGTCATTAATCGACTTTTCGCTGTAGCCAAAGGCGGCCATTAGGCGGAAAGCCATCGATTCGTTGTCCGAAAGAAAAATGGCGACCTTGGCTTTCTCAGCCAAGCTAGAGACACGCACGACGGCCGTGTCGAGAACATCTTTGAGGCGGAGCGTCGACATAAGGTCTCTTTGCATCTCGCTATATTTCGAGAAGAGCTTGTCGTCGTCCACCATTACTTCCTCTTTTGGGCAAAAACAAGGAGCGCCAATTTCATCCGCCTGACATTACTTACCACATTTACTAATACGCAGGCGGTTTGTCAGGCCAGCTCGAGGTTAAATGAGCTGTGCTCGCTATATTGTCCGGCATCCACTACAATTTTGTCGGCAAATAATATAAGAAAGGTCAGCAGATGCCCAACGCGCAAGAGGCCAGTTGCGTTTTTTGCAAAATCGTCTCAGGAGAGATTCAGTCAAAGAAGTTGCTCGACAGTGAAAATTGCATCGCCATAAGCGATCTCAATCCGCAAGCGCCCACGCATCTATTAGTCATACCTAAAGATCATTATTCAGACATTACCCAGTGCCAGAAGAGCAATCTGCTCGGTGAGCTGTTCAGCCAGGCCAGCGCCCTGGCCCTTAAACACAGCCTTAATAAGGGCTTTCGCTTAGTTGTTAACACTGGTAACGAAGGCGGACAAACTGTTCATCATCTGCATATTCATGTGCTCGGCGGGCGCTTTATGGGCTGGCCTCCTGGCTAAGAGCGCGGACTCTGCCTTGTACTTGTAGTGTTTCAACAAACGAAGTTCTGTTTTGCACCATCTTGTTCTGGGTAATAACGTAGTGTGGGAATGAGAGCAGGACTATAAGCCTTCTTGTAGGGCTAGTTCGTGCACTTTCTCGGCGGGGGAGACTTTATGGCTCGGCAAGAAACAGCTGAAAAGGTATTGTGGATGGCAGATTGCTATTCGCTGGCAAAGCGCTTTCCCGACCCGAACACCTGGCTGTCCCTCTTGGAGCCAGGCGAGCAAACTCAGGAAAAGGAAATCAGTCCCTTCCACTACTGGCTGTGGATGGAAATCTGGAAAGCCGCCCAATCTCAACCGGGTGACGGTGCGCCTAAGGCGAACTGAAAAGGTACCTTTAGCCAAGATTTTAGACAGGCAACTCTTGTGCAACTACGGCAGCGTCGGCTAGTTTGGCCGATGGTGCGACAACATAATTAGAGGCAATGACGCAGCGCGTCAGGCTTGCTTTCTTGCCAATCTCTACATCATCCCAGACGACTGAGTCAGTTACTTCGGCACCGGCGCCGATCAGGCAGTTGTCGCCAACTATGACGGTGCCATTGATTTTGGCGCCTTTCTCGACAACAGAGTTGACGCCCAACATTAGCGCGCCTTTAACTGAGTCGCTTTCGATCCGTGACCCGCTCGACAGCCAGAGGGGATGTCCAACATCTCCGGCTTTGCGCCCTGGCAGCTTCACTTTCACCTTGCCGGTAAGGGCATCAAAATTGGAGAGTCGGTACTGTTGAATAGTGCCTACGTCGGACCAATAATCATCGATTTTCACACCAAGCACCGGCAGCCCAAGCTTGACAAGCTCCGGAAAGAGCTGCCTGCCAAAACCGTATTCACCGCCCTTAGGAATGTAATCAAAAACCGCTGGTTCAAGCACATAGATCCCCGTCGAGATCAGATTGGAGAGGGCCTCCTCGGCCTTGGGCTTCTCTTGAAAGCCGCTTATGAAGCCGTTTTCTTTCAGAACTGCCACGCCGAAATGGGTAACGTCTTGTACAGCTCTGATGGCAATCGTGGCAATAGCGCCTTTGCTTTTGTGCTCATTGACGATGTGCGTCAGGTTGGCGTCGGTGAGCAGGTCACCAGAGAGGACGATGAAAGTGCCATGTTTGAGAAAGCTTTGACAGGCTCTCACACCGCCAGCATCACCGGAGAGTTTCTCTTCTCTGTGGAAGCTCAAATCGATTCCTTCGAGCTTATGCTTTTTGAAATAGCTCTCGATCTTCTCTGGCAGGTAGTGCAGATTGGCACAAACTTCGCCGAATCCGTGCTCCTGTAAGAGGCGAAGCAGGTGCTCCATAACTGGGAGACCAGCGACCGGCACTAGTGGTTTGGGAACTTCGCTAGTGAGTGGATCAAGACGCGATCCAACTCCTGCTGCGAGCACCATCGCCCTCAATATGGCTTGACCGGCATCAGCAAGTCCCTCTTGATCTTGGTTTTCCTCATTAAATCTTCGTTTGCCTGCGAAGAATTACGGACACAGCTTTGCTGAGAATAAAGCTGCCGATCTAAGTCGACCTTTGGTCATCTTGTTTTCAGCTACTTTGCCAGCATAACCAGGTATGAGCTGGCCACTAAAGCAAAGAGCTCAGTCAACTTAGTGATCTCAAGCCCCAATGATACCATTGTGCCGAAGCTCGTATCAACAAGCGCTCCTTTCAATAAGTGCGCCGCTTGTTGTTGCACCGATTCTGAGCGCTCCAGTGGCGAGCCTCTACCACGATCAGGCTGCTTTGCCTCCACCACGAGGCTTCTGATTAGTCTTAATTTGCTTCTGGTAAAGAGTCAACTCTTTTTGATACCGCTTTTGTACTTGCTTCTGTTCGTTCGTGTTCGTTTTTTTTCCTGCCATACGCTCCAAATTCACTTCCTATGAGCTGATCCAACAATTTTCTTTTTAAAACCTGGCGCGACTTGCCTTCGAATGTGGTGTCTTACGTTTTATGCCCGATCGCTAAAAAGTCGCGGCCTAGGAGAACTATAGCATATGACTTCTTGAGGCAAGGGCCATTTCTGGTCGCGCACGCTTGCTCCTTCCCCTGCATTTCTGCGCTCAGGATCGATTGGCTGGCGCGCCGCTACAATATCATTCCACGCCTGGCCGCCGGCCAACCGGTGTTCTTACGTTTTGGGTAAGCGCAGGCTGAGAAGGAATGCCACCACCATTGCTACCGCACCGATACCATAAGGGCTGAATGTGCCAAGATACTGGTAGGCTGCACCACCAACGGCGGGCCCTAAGATTCGTCCTAAAGTGGAGAGCGACTGGCCGACACCAAGCACACCCCCGATCTTGTCTGGCGGAGCCAATTTGGAAACCATACTTTGATTGGACGGCGTATTGATACCGGAGCCAAAGGCCAGTAAAGCAAGCGCCAAGTAGAGCACTCGCATATCGCTGGTTAACGGCGTCAGAATCAGGCCACAAGCCACAAGCAGGGTGCCGATGCCAATCAATTTTTTTTCGCCGTATTTTTTAGAAAGCCGATGAATCATGCCACCCTGAATGAAGACAATAAGTAGCCCAATGTAGGCGAACATGAGGCTGTTTTGATGCGGGCTCAATCCATACTGCTTTTGGGTGAGCATGACCAGGGTTGCTTCCATATTGGCGAAGGCGAATGTAGAGACAAAAAAGATGATGAGCGAGGTCCTGATTAGCGGATTTTTCAAAGTTTCCGTGTAGAAGGAAGGATTGAGAGAGAAGCGCTCTGTCCCGGCATTGCTGCGCTTTTCCGGTTCCGGCAAAAAGCAATAAGTGAGGATCAGATCAAGAACACTCATAAAGGCTGCCAGGAAGCCAACCAGCTGCAAGCCATTGACATGTCCATTAAATTGATCCCATCTAAGCAAGTTGCCCAGGCAGACCTGCCCGTTCGAACCGAGAAAAAGCCCGCCCAGAGCTGGTCCCAATACAAATCCCAGTCCGAAAGCGGCACCAATCACGCCCATGCCTTTGGCACGATTTTCAGGCGTAGTCACGTCTGCCACATAGGCCTGGGCAACAGAGATGTTGGCATTGCCAGCGCCGGCAATCAGTCGGGAGGCAAAAAGCGCGACAAGCGAATTGGAAAATCCCCAAATAAGATAGCCCACCGCTGAAGTAAAGAGGCTGATAAGCAGGATTGGACGCCTGCCTATGTGGTCGGACAGTCGCCCCCAGAAAGGCATCAGCAAGAATTGCATAAGCGAGTAAGAGGCAATCAAAAGCCCTACCGTCAAGCCATCCGCCTTCAGTTGCTGGGCGTAGGTGGGCATCACCGGGATGATTAAACCGAAGCCGACCAGATCGATAAAGACCGTGAAAAAGATGAGCAAAAGCGGTGCTCTGCCGGGTTTCTTGGCTTGCTCGCCTACCATTTGCTTTTGTCCCAACTCAGTCCGAGAAATATCTTTGATCACTTGATTTGTCTCCCAAAATCCCCTTGGCTACCTGTCGGCTCTGACATTTTCCAATATGCCGGGACGGAAAGCCAAGGTTATTAAGGAGGAACAAGGAAAGTGGTTGGTAAACCGCAGGGTGTGGTAAGTAAAAAGTAACAAAATGCAGGGGGTTTGGGGGACGGGGGCGCTTTACCAAACAAAAGCGAGACTGGCGGAATAAAACATGAAGCTCTGTCTGACTTGTAATTTTCAGACTGCTGCCGACGAGCAGGAACTATGTCCTAGAGACGGTTCCTCAATGGTAACTGTAGGGGACGACCCGCTCCTCGGACTGGTCGTCGAAGGTCGATACAGAATCGAATCTGTTATCGGACAGGGTTCTGCTGGTACGGTCTACAAGGCAGTGCAAGAACTAATCAGCCGCGAAGTCGCGATTAAAGTCTTGCATGACTATCTGGTTTCCGACGAAGAATTTATCAAGCGTTTCACTCAGGAAGCGAAAGCTTCCAGTCGCCTCACCCACCCGAACATAATTACCATCTACGACTTTGGCGTCATTCCCAAAGGCGGCCGTCCTTATATCGCTATGGACCTGCTCAAAGGCACGCCGCTTTCAGATTTGATCAGCGAACGCAATCATTTGTCGCTGGAAGAAGCAATGCCCATTTTCAAGCAAGTCTGCGGTGCTTTAGGGGAAGCTCACCGCCAGGGCGTCGTTCACCGTGATATCAAGCCAGAAAACATCGTCCTGGTTGAACGAAGCGGGCAAAAGCTCTTCCCAATCGTCGTCGATTTCGGTATTGCTCGACTGGTGCAAGAAGACACTGAGCTGAATCGCATTACCCGTTCCGGGACGGTATGCGGCAGCCCAACTTACATGAGCCCTGAGCAGTGCACCAGCAGTAAAGTAGACCACAGAAGCGACATGTATTCGCTCGGTATCGTTATCTATGAAACATTGACCGGCGAAGTGCCCTTCCTTGCTGATGAGCTCGTGAAGGTCATGGCTATGCATCTTTCTGACCCGCCGCCCTTGCTCAACCAGGTGCGCAGCGATCTACGTTTCCCAACCGAACTGGAAGAAGTGGTGTCGCGGGCCTTAAGCAAAAGCCCGGATGATCGTTTCGAGAACATGGATGAGTTCGCTCAAGCTCTTGAGGATGCCTGCAAACCGCAGGACAAACCGGTACTTCCTACTTCAAGTGCCTCCTTAAGAGATTTTGCCTCGATTGCCCCCGGTCCATTGGCCTCCAGCGGCGAATTCATAGCCCGTAAAGAGACAAGAGAGGCAGTTGCGCCCCTGCCCAAACCGCGTGATCTGGCCAGCCGCGCTCTGGAAGAATTAGCCCAGCGATCCTCGTCCGCGTATGACAGCGTTCAGGCGGACCGCGACCCATCCAATGAGCGGAACCCGATCATTCCACCGACGGCCTTCCCCGACCTCGCCAACGAAAAATTCGTCCGCCGCCGTACCAACAATACCTTTGGCTGGCAGGACATAACCCGCGTGGCGGCCCCGTTCGTCTTCGCTATCGCTCTGCTTGCCGGCATTGTCGTCTTCGCAGCTAACGACCCTGTGATGATGAAGTTCTTGCCCTGGAAGAACAACGATCAAGTGGACAACCTGATCAAAGAAGGCAACCTAGAAGCAGCCTTACCGCTCATGCAGGATTTGAAGCGGCAGGGTAAGTTGAACAAAGTGCAAATGGAGAACATGAATAAGATCTGCGTCAGCCTGGCTAAGCAATACGCTCGAGAAAAGCGCTTTCCTGAGGCGATTTCCTTGCTTGAGCAGATCCCGCAGAAGTCGACTCAGTCTGACGCGGCCAAAACACTCTTGAAGAAATACAAGTCGATGAAACCAGCACCGGCACATTAGTGCGCGTCTTGCATGCTGCCCATTCTTCTGAATTTGCTCTGGCGAGCGCTTCTCACTTGCGCCGGAGTGAGCTTACATAAGTCGTCCAGATGGCGGGCCACTGCTGCGGCAACATTGTTTGCCGTAAGGGCATAGTCATGGTGAGCACCACCAAGCGGCTCTTCAATCACCTCGTCCGAAACACCGAGATGGAAGATTTCTCGGGCTGTCATCTTCATGGCTTGGCAGGCTTCCGAAACTTTGTCGGCGGAGCGCCAGAGAATTGAAGCGCAGCCTTCCGGGGAAATCGTCGAATAGACGGCGTGCTCTAACATCAAAACTCGGTTGGCTACTCCGATAGCCAGCGCCCCACCGGAACCGCCCTCACCAGTGACCACCGCCACCACCGGTACTGTCAGCCCGGCCAACTCCAATAAGTTGATGGCAATCGCCTCCGATTGGTTATGCTCTTCGGCCGTCATGCCGGGATAGGCTCCCGGAGTGTCAATCAATGTAACCACCGGCAAACCGAATTTCTGAGCATGGTGAAAAGCTCTCAGCGCCTTGCGATAGCCTTCCGGTTGGGGCATGCCAAAGTTACAGGCTTGCTTATCTTTTAGGGAGCGACCCTTTTGCGTACCGACGGCCACAAGTTTGTGCCCAGCCAGCTGCACCAGTCCGGTAACCATGGCCGGGTCGTCGGCCCCTTTTCGATCGCCGTGCAGCTCCAACCAATTGGGATCCCAACGTTCAAAGTAGTCGCGGGTGTAAGGTCTTTGAGGATGGCGAGCGATGGCTAAATGGTCTATCGGTCTGAGCTTGGCATAGAGCGAACGTCTTAAAAGCTCGTACTGCTCGTGCAATCGCGTCAGGTCTTCTTCAATATCAGGATTATCAGCCAGTTGTTTCTCGACCGTTTCAATTTGAGCGGCCAAAGCCAAAAGCGGCTGTTCGAATTCGAGCGGTACTGGTTTACGATCGTTGTTTGCCATGCTAAGCCCTCGAAGCGCTAGTTTTCACGCCGCTAGCCTGGGTGGTCTGTACCTTGTCCCCGCGTTTGCCGGAATGGAAATCGATCAAATGGGCGAGCACTTCGGCCAGTTTGACTCGTTCGACAACCATGTCTACCTGCCCGTGTTTGAAGAGATACTCGGCTGTCTGAAAATCAGCCGGCAGCTTTTGCCTGATCGTCTGCTCAATTACCCTTCTTCCGGCAAAGCCAATGCGGGCCCCCGGTTCAGCGATGATCAGATCGCCGAGCATGGCGAAGCTGGCCGTAACACCGCCGTAAGTCGGCTCGGTCAACACGGAAATATAAAGTAAGCCGGCATCGCTGAAAGACTTCAGAACCGAGCTGGTCTTGGCCATTTGCATCAAACTGAGAATGCCTTCTTGCATGCGGGCACCGCCGGAGCTGGAAATGATTATGAGCGGCAGCTTGTTCTTCTGCGCGTGTTCAATCAGGCGTGCCACCTTTTCCCCCACCACTGAACCCATGGAGCCGCCAAAGTGGCCGAAATCCATGACGCCAATAGCCGCCGTCCGTCCTAAAATCTTGCCGACGCCGGTGACCACCGCTTCTTTAAGTCCCGATTTGCGAGTGGCCTCCTCCTGGCGCTTGGGGTAAGGATCGGTGTCGACAAATTGGAGCGGGTCGGCCGAACAAAGCCCGGCGTCCAGCTCTTGAAAAGACTCCTCGTCCACCATCTGCTCAATGCGATCTAGGGCGCTTATTCGGAAGTGATACTGGCATTTCGGGCAGACAAAAAGATTGCCGCGCAGATCACGGGTATAGAGCAACTCCCGGCACTGAAAGCACTGTGTCCAGAGAGCGCAATACTCCTCAGTGGTAAGCGGCTGCTTAACTTCAGGGTTATCGCGGCGTTTCTGCCGGCTGGCAAACCATTCCTTTAGGTCCATAGAACCGATCGATCCATAAAAGTGAACATCGCTCCTTATCTGTGATTGATGCCGCTACCAGGACTGACCTGGGCGCACCGGTGGCGCTTTGGTGGCGCACCAGTGGCGCGCCGCTTCAGCCTTCCGCCGCTTCACTTTAAACCGTTCCTACACTCAGATGGCTATGAGGAAATTAGAATAGAGCGAAGCCCGCACAGGATTGAGATTATATCACCGCCTCTTACCCGAGCTGTCCGGAAGCGCCAATGACTGTTCCAAGATTCTTTATACCAGCTGCTGCAATTGACAGCAAAAAGGGGACGATCGTCCATGAGGATGAGCGTCTGACAAGGCAAATCAACAATGTGCTACGCCTCAAGGCCGGCGACCGCATCTGCTTGCTCGACGGCCTTGGTTCTATCTATCACTGCCGGATGGAGAGTGCCGGCAAAGGACAACTGAAGGCCAGCATTGAACAAAGTTTAAAAATTGAAGAACCGTTTCAGATTCCTGTTCACGTCGGCTTGCCCTTGTTGAAGGGTGACCGCTTTGAGTGGGCTCTGGAAAAGTTGACAGAGTTGGGAGTAGCCAAGATCTCTCCGATCATCGTAACACGCAGCGTCGTCCAGGCCGATCTGAGCTCCGAGAACGGGGGCAGATCAAAAAGCAACAAGCTTGATCGCTGGCTAACCATAATGAAGGAGGCCGCCGAACAGTGTGAGCGGGCCACGATACCACGCCTGGTTCCACCCCGCCGGTTCGGTCTTTTCCTTCAAGAATGCTCGCTTGTAAAAAACTCTCTGAATTTGATCTGCGCTGAGCGCCGGCAGGCAACCAGCTTGGTAAAAAAGCTTGACAACGATGAAGGCCTGCCGTCGCCGCAAGAAATAGCGATTGCCGTTGGTGCGGAGGGGGGCTTCACCGGTGGTGAAGTGGAGGAGGCAATCACCTTGAACTTTCTACCCGTCTCCCTCGGTCAGCGAATTTTGCGCTCAGAAACGGCCGCCATATATGCACTGGCCATAGTTGCATCCAAATACTCGGCGAGCGAATAGGTCAGGCACCGCTAGAGATATCATCATCATATGTACCTCCGCATGCACAAATCGGCTGTAGGAGCGGCAAATCGCCCTGCTTGCTAAAAAACTTTTCGGAATCAATCTTGCAAGCTCAGCATGAGGCTACCTGAAAAATTAAACAAAATTCGTTCAAAGGCTTGACAAATTACTCAATTCCAGGTCTTATAGTAGGCGATCGTAAGGTCACTGTATGTGATGCACCTTGCTCGATAGAAAGGCATGAGTGTGGCTGAAAATATAGCTCGCATTCGGGAAGCTCTTGGCCAGCATGCCGTAACGCTCGTTGCTGTAACCAAGGGAGCGGCAATGGGTCAAATCGAAGAGGCTCATCGAACTGGTGTCACCGAATTTGGTGAAAGCCGCGTGCAAGATGCGATTGAAAAAATGAGTACACTTCCGGACTGGTTGATGAGCCATTCCCATTGGCATTTTATTGGTCACCTGCAATCAAACAAGGTCAAGCAAGCAGTCGGCCGATTCGCCCTGATTCATTCCGTTGACTCCCTCAAGTTAGCCGCTGAAATTTCCCGAATCTCAAGCAGCAAAGGAATAACCCAACCCATACTCCTCCAAGTCAAAATCGCGGCTGACCCTAACAAGTCCGGATTTACGCCTGACGAGCTTAAACGCGACTTTGCTGAGATAAGCCGACTGGTTAACATTGAATGCCGCGGCTTGATGACGATCACACCTTTAGAAGCAACTGCAAAAGAGCGGGTTGACTGCTTCAACGGTTTGCGGCTTTTGCGCGACGAATTAGCACGCGAACACCGTGTAGCGCTTCCAGAATTATCCATGGGCATGAGCAACGACTGGCGTCAGGCAATCGACTGCGGAGCAACAATGGTGCGAATCGGCAGCGAGATATTCCGGCAATAGAGGATTTAGAAAGGTTTTTCCGAGATCATTAATTAGTGGATGGTAAGCAAAGGTAAGGAACTTGGTAGGGTCCGGGTAAGGAGGAGATAGTGAGTATAGTTCAGAAGTTCAAGAGTTTTTGGTTCGGGCCTTCCGACAATTATGATCGGGAGGATTTTGAAGATTTGTTCGAGACGTCCGATGACGTGTATGCCACCAACGGACAATTGGCACTCGACAAATCCACCCATGATCTGCTCAAGCCGGGGCGAACGATTCAGCCCACCACCGGCAGCAAGGTAGTGGATCATCCTAGCGCCCAACCGGCTAGCGAAGTATTGGTAATCGAACCAAGGGCCTTCGAGGAGTCCCTGGAGATTATCGAGCATCTGCGCTCCCGCAAATCAGTGTTGCTCAACTTGCACATGCTGGATAACGAAGCATCTCAACGCGTTGTCGATTTTCTTTCGGGCGCTTGTCATGCTATCGATGGGCACCAGCAAAAGATTGGCGATGGCGTTTTCCTTTTCGCACCGGCAACGGTTGTGATCAGCTCCGAATCGACTTCGTCCAAAGCGATTAAAGACGCATTCTGGAACAAGAGCCAAATAATTTAAGGGCACCGGCGATGCCGTGCATAACTCTGACTAGGCACAGCCTAGCTCTTATATGTGCGACAGCATATCGGCAAGGCATACTAGAATGTTGTCGTTAACCACTGATTCGGGTTGCTTGCCGTCTGGTTCACATAAATACCGAAGTGCAAATGCGGCCCGGTAGCCCGGCCGGTTTGTCCCACCGTTGCAATTTTTTCGCCGCTATCTACTTCCTGGCCTTCTTTCACGACAATTTGATTGAGGTGGATGTAGAAGGAAATTACTCCTTGACCGTGGTCTATAGCCACCGTATTTCCATGTAGCTTGAAACCTTTGCAGGCAAGTATCACCGTTCCCGGTGCGCAGGCGCAGACTGTTTTTCCTAGTGGTGCAGCGAAGTCAAGACCGGTGTGGTAGTAGTCTTTCAAGAGCCGTCCGTTCACTACTCTTTTCATTCCGAATTTGGCTGACTGTGGCGCGGCGCAGGGCGGGATGAATTTATCGTGCCAGTGTCTTGCCGGTGATAAGGTTGCCTTGGCCGCGTCAATCTTTTCCTTTTCGTGAGGCGACATGTCAAAGTTGTCTTTCGATTTCGGCAGGCTGATTCGCTGCAGGGGAAATTTACCGGCTTTCACTTTCAGCTCATAGCTCTCGTCGTTCACCTTGAGTGGATAGACCCCCGGGCTCAAATCGCAAGGAATGGCGAGCAGCCCCTGCCATTTAGAGCTGCCATTTGCATCCTCAGCTTTGTAGAGAGGATAGGAATGGCCGTTGAAGGCAAAGTTGGGTGAGGCACCACCCTCGGTTTGGCTGAAGTCGGAATCTGAGAACTTCAACTCAATCGTCTCGCCCTGACTGAGCGATGTGGGCAAGGCGACCTTCGCCCAAGCGCCAGGGCTTCCGGCGACGGCCAATAGTAAAGCGACACCTACGCCTTGAATCGTTCCATGAGCAAGTCGCATAAGCACGAACTGTTGTACCGTTAACCTTTTGTCGCGCCAATCTGAGCGATCACTTGCTCAAGCCCTTCCTTAAGAGCCTCTGCTTTTTCAACCGGAAGAGCGACACCATTTCTGCCAGGCTTTTCGTTGCCTTCCTTGTCTGTATACCATTCTCTGATATGCAGGTAAGTCGTCCCCTTGAACTCATTCACGTAGACGTAGACAGTTTCTCCGCGCGCGTTTTGGTGCACGCTTATTTTCTCGTCCAAGACCTTGCCCTCCCATTTGCTTCAACTTACATGATGACAGTTCGGCATGAACCTAACCATTAAATACCGAAGCGTTTATGCCTGGTATTAAATCCGCCCAAATAACCTGCCTCTTATGAACCTGGAACAATCAAGTGCGGGCGCCTTCGCCCTTAGCGTTAAGGAAGCGGACAACGTAGACATATTTGTACCAAGCAAAGAAGCGGTCGACGACATCCCGTTTCCAGATTCCGTCCGTCCAATCATTGGCATAAACCTCGCCAGCTCCGGCAAATACGCCACAATGCGCATCGCCACCGGTATTCGACTTTTCCGGAGGCTGCATATAACCAAAAATCAAATCGCCAGGCTTGGCTACCTGGTTAAGTTTCGCTTGATCTACTCCATATTCCGGGGAATGCTTGACAGCAATTTCGCTGACCAGAACTGGCCCGGCCAGGAGCTGGCGTCTTACTAAAACGACCAGCGCCGATCCTTTATAAGGTAAGCCGGCCTGCCTTAGGACGTTGCTTAATGCTGCAGCACAGCCCGATTTACCCGTGTGCAAGCCATAGCCAAACCACATTTCTTTTCCCAGGGCGGCCTGGGCAACGCCCAATACACTGTCATCGGTAATTTTGATCGGATTATTTAAATCGGCCAGTGCCTTTGCTTTAGCCGCTACTGGTCTGGCTGGTATGGTCACTGCGAAAAGGCAAAACAAGCCTAAGCAGCAAATTCTAAAGTGGATTTTGCTATTGATCGACTGAGCTTTCATAGTCTTGATATCGCCCATGCTTTTGTTTATAGATAGATCAATTACTGAGCAGTTAGGATTATTAGTCGGGATGGCGCCCGAAAAAGTTTTGCTCGCCACTTTCCTTGGCAACCGGGAGCTTTTCTTGCATTTGTCTTTGTTCGTGTTTGATCATAGGATGGCATCTCATGTCCAAATTTATTGATCAAGCACAGATTGAAGTCCGCTCCGGCGACGGTGGCAACGGAGTCGTTGCCTGGCGGCGCGAAAAATATGAGCCGATGGGCGGGCCAGCTGGCGGCAATGGGGGCAGGGGCGGAAACATCTATATAGAAGCGTCAAAAGACGTCAATACTCTTATCGATTTTCGCTATAAGTCAAAATTTCTAGCCGCCCACGGTGAACGAGGTGGTTCCGCCTTGCGCAGTGGCAAGGCGGCCCAAGATCTGATCATCAAGGTGCCTGTAGGCACCCTCATAAAAGACAGGGAACGCCAGCAACTGATCGTCGATTTAAGCGTTCCCAACATGCGCGTTCTCGTTGCTGAAGGGGGCAAAGGCGGACGAGGTAACGCCACTTTTGCCACGCCGACGCGGCGAGCGCCGCATTTTTGCGAACCTGGACAGCCAGGAGTGACTCGTCATCTGGAATTGGAGTTGAAATTGTTGGCGGATGTGGGGTTGGTAGGCTTACCCAATGCCGGCAAGTCAACCCTGCTTGCTGCCATTACCAAAGCCAAACCCAAGATCGCCGCCTATCCGTTTTCAACGCTAGAGCCGGGTTTGGGTGTGGCCAAAAGAAGAAGCGGCGATGGCTATGTGGTCGCCGATATTCCCGGTCTCATAGAAGGAGCAAGCCAGGGTCTTGGGCTCGGCCACGATTTTCTTCGCCATATTGAAAGAACCCGATTGATTCTGCATCTTGTCGATATAAGCAGCGAGAATCTCAGGGCCGATATTGCTACCATCGACCACGAGCTTAAGACTTTCAGCCGCGAGTTGGCCAATCGGGAGCAGTTGCTCGTCCTCACCAAAGCGGACCTACCCACCGAAGAGGAAGTGGAAAAAATCAAAAGTAAGCTTGTGCGCTTGTACCCCAAGCGCGCCGTTATGGCAATTTCAGCAGCCACGCACCGCGGTCTCGAGCAATTGTCCTACGCCATTGAGGAAGCCCTTGCTCGCCTGGTCAGACCAGCTGCAATTGCGCCTGATGCGATCATCGTTGACGAAAACGCCCGCATTCATCAAGACGATGGTTTCACCGTCTACCGCAAGCGCAAAAAATATTTTGTGGAAGGTGACGGCATATTGCGTTTGTTAGCGGTGACCGATAGCAAGAGCCCCGAATCTGTCCACCACTTCAACAGGCAACTGAAAAACCTGGGAGTGATTGACGAGTTGGTCAAGCAAGAGATCAAACCGGGCAGCGAAGTTGTAATAGGTGGTCTCAGCTTCGCCTTTGGTGAGGACTTGTTTTAGATCGGCCGGGCAGCTTAACCAGCGCAGCCACTCGCGTGGCTGCGCCTCAGCATCAAGCGGCCGCGAAGCTTCAGCTATTTCGCCTTTTCGCCCTGTTCTTTGGCTTCTTTTTCGGCAAGCTCAGCCTGGCGTTCCATGCGTCTGAAATTGTTCGAGCGCGCCTTGACGGCTTGCTTTCTGGCACGCATCGCCACTTTGGCGGCGCGTTTCATCCCTTTTTGTTGTGGCATTGATCAAGTTTCCGTTGCGTTTTAAAGACGGACGATCATACTACACCCAAAGGTTGCCAAGATACTCTATGCCGCCAGCCGAACCGTTGGGCAGACTGTTGATGATGGCCTGAGCGATTGGTGGAAAGAGGGTGATCTTGCCCAATTCTGCCAGCGGCAAGAAATCGACACCTGCTAATACTGGCTCGCTGCCTAACTTCATGGTGCCGCCTGTGACTTTGCCTTTTAGGTAGATATTGACAATATGTCGGGAGCGGTCCGGAGCGATTGCTTCGGAGAGAAAGAGGAAGTCTTGTACTTCCACCTCCAGCCCGGTTTCTTCTTTGAGTTCGCGTATGCCACATTCTTGAAAAGTTTCGCCATATTCCAGGCGGCCACCGGGCAGAACCCAATACTGGCGAGTGCCTTTGCGGTGTTTCACCAACAAAATTTTGCTGTCTTGAACGACAACAACCGATACTCGAGTAGTTGGGATGTTATTTCCGCGCTTTTTTTTGTTCTTAGGCTTGGGCAAGCTTTTATCTCAATTAGACCGTTTTGATACTAGCAGTTTTTGCTGTTATGCCAAGCTCGCGCCACATTGCAATTCGCAAAGACTCACAATTCATGCTTCTTGAAAGTTATCTGCATCTGTTACTGTAGAGCATGAATAACTGGCAGGAAAGCTGCACATGACGGCGGCCCAATTCGAGAAAGAGCTGGCTGAGCTCGAAAAATTTGCCTCCGACGCATTTGCGTCTGCCGGCGACAGTCAGTCGCTGGAAGATATGCGCCTGGAATACCTGGGGCAGAAGGGCAAGCTCACCCTCATACTCAGGGGCCTGAGTGGGCTTGATAAATCGGAGCGCCCCCGCATCGGTCAATTGGCCAATACAGTTAAAGAAAAAATTCAGGTTCTGCACGACCAACGTAAAGAGGCACTTTATCGAGAGCAACTCGCTGAGCGCCTCAAAGTCGATCGCCTCGACGTTACTCTGCCAGCCCTGGGCAGGCCTTTGGGACATCTTCATCCCCTCACTCTAATTACCGAGGAAATCGCCCGTATCTTTTACGGCATGGGCTTCTCGGTTTTCGAAGGGCCAGAGGTAGAGACCGACTATTACAACTTTGACGCTCTTAATACACCGGCTTCCCATCCGGCTCGTGACGAACAGGACACCTTTTACACAAACCTGGGGCCGCAAGTCCTCCTCAGAAGTCAAACTTCCACGGCGCAGATCAGGTATATGGAGAAGAAGGAGAACAAGCCACCCTTGCGAATCATCGCCCCCGGGCGCGTTTATCGCAATGAGGAGATCAACGCGCGCAAATACCCGCTCTTCCATCAAGTCGAGGGGTTACTGGTCGACAAAGAGGTAACTATGGGACAGTTGAGAGCGACGCTGGCTGAGTTCCTCCGTCTCTTATTCGGCAAGCCGCTAAGAACCCGCTTCCGTCCCGATTTCTTTCCTTTCACTGAACCGAGTGCCGAGCTCGATAGTGAATGTCCATTTTGTGCCGGCAGCGGCTGCAGGACATGCGGGCACCGCGGCTGGTTAGAATTGCTCGGATGCGGTATGGTTGATCCTAATGTGCTCCGTGCTGTCGATATCGATCCAGAAGAATGGAGCGGCTTTGCCTTTGGCATGGGCGTGGAGCGGCTGGCCATGATCAAATACGGCGTCAC
>PSRH01000216.1 GCA_003175915.1 Candidatus Melainabacteria bacterium
GCAAAGATTGTGCAAGGAGCCTTCGGTACGTTGCAGGCGATGGTCAAATCAGATCAGGCTGATATGGCCCTGGAAGTGGAACCGATGGTATCGAGTGCTGTTGCCGACAAAGGGCACATAGTTTTCGAAGTCAATCAAAAATATCCAGAGTTTGCTTTTACTGGATTGATGGTCTCTGACCAGTTTCGTCAAGAACATCCAGATCAAGTTCAAGCAGCGGTGAATGCTCTGTCTCGGGGGCTGAAGTTCATACAGACGAATCCTGATGGTGCTGTCGAAGTAGCGAAAAAGGAATTTCCTGAACTTGGTGAAGATGTAGTGAGGCATGCCCTTTTGCACTTAATCTCCGAGGGAAACGTACCCAAAACTGCCGTTCTGGATAAAAAAGCTTGGGACAATGCCATTAAGCTGCGCCAGCAAACCGGCGATATCAAAGGTAGCGGAAGCTATGAAGAGAACGTCGATATATCCTTTGCGTCGAAAGCACAGTCGCTCTAAGCTCCATGGCCACGACACTGGGGAGTAAATTGGAAAACAAAACCATCCTCAGCGCAGCGAAGGTAAGTTTCACTTATGATCCTCAGCCTGGGGATAAGTCTGCCGTTGAGTGGACGTTCCGCGATCTGTCTTTGCAAGTGAGGGAAGCGGAAATCGTTTGTATAGTCGGGGCGAGCGGTTGCGGCAAAACCACTCTTTTGAACGTTATTGCGGGATTGTTGAAACCGCAATCGGGCAGCATAACAATCGCTTCCGCAGAAAACCGCGGCAGAGCGATTGGCTACATTTTTCAGCAGGATGCACTCCTTCCATGGCGAACAGTACGAGCTAATCTGGCTCTCGCTGAAGAGTTGCGAGGAGGGGTGTTCAAGCGCGGCTCGAAAGAGCGGCTTGCTCGCTATATGGACACTTTCAATTTGAAAGAGCAGATATTGGATCAATTTCCGGCTCAACTTTCTGGTGGAATGCGGCAAAGAGTTTCGATCATTCAATCCCTCATGTTCGATCCACAATTGCTTCTTTTGGATGAACCCTTTTCTGCACTCGACTTCTATACAAAATTGCGTCTTGAATCTGAGTTCTGCCGACTGGTAAAAGAGCAGAGAAAAGCAGCAATACTTGTCACTCATGACCTGGATGAAGCGGTTGCTATGGCCAACCGAGTTTATATCATGGACCTGAACGGCAATCTGAGTCATGAGTTCGAAATTGATTTGCAACAGAATGACGGTTCTGTCGAAGCGGCAAGAGGTACGCCTCAATTTGCCCAGTATTATTCCGCTATATGGTCCGAATTAAAATCGGTGATTGCAAATTGAGAGACAAGCGAAAAGATTCAACTGAAAAAAATAGAGCGATAATGAGTATGCTCTATCCTCTTCCGGCCATTGTTCTTTTAATCGCCTGGTATATTTTTACGGCAAGCGATCCAAAGCGCCAGTTCGTTTTTTCCAGCCCGCAAAAGGTTTTTGATACTCTAGTCCATCTATTGAGTAGCGGAGCATTGGTTCGCGATGCAGCCACTACCACCTTTGAAGCGCTGGCTGGATTCATCCTGGGTACGACTAGCGGTGCTCTCATTGGCCTGACTTTTTGGTATTCCCGGACGGTTGCCAAAATCGCCCAGCCTTACATTAGTGCCCTTGCGTCTGTACCAATTTTTGCTATAGCACCGATGATCATTGTCTGGTTTGGTATCGGAGTAATGTCCAAAATCATGCTCGCCTTTCTGTCGACGGTTGTTGTGGCTATTGTTCAGTCATACCAGGGTTCGATGAGTGTAGAGCCTCGTATTTTAAAACTGATGCAGGTACTCGGGGCGAGTCGCAACCAGGTGTTTCGTATAGTCGTCGTGCCATCGTCTCTAATCTGGGTGATCAATGCGATGAAGCTCAATATCGGTTTGGCGCTTTTGGGCGCCTTTATCGGCGAGTTCATTTCCTCCGAGCAAGGACTGGGATATATGATTGTGAAGGCTTCCGGCTTGTACGATATGGCGACGGTACTTGTCGGCGTATTCACCTTAATATGTATCGCATTATTTCTTACGATGATTGTTGGCAAACTCGAGGCGTGGCTGTTGCGGTGGAAACATGCCTGAGTTCTTGGCTGCTGGCTGGTCACCAAGACTGCCTACCTGGCTTGCTTTCGCCCAAAAGGACTGGCGCTATACTTGTTAACGTGGCCTTGCGTTCCTCTAATCTTGTTGTTAGGATTGAAAAAGTCATTTAAGGTTCACATTCGTGCTCTTTCTGAACACAATCAATATAGGCGTATTTGCTTGGTGGCGCAGCTTGCGACGACTGGGTGACTGTGTGCCTGGTTGGTGTTCCACGATTTCTTAGAGCGCTAACCATTTAAAGATCGAGCCGCAGCTTCACCATAGGGAGGCTGCGTTTTTGTTTTAAAGAGAGAGATGAATATGAAAGCTAAAACCAACCTGGACGGTAGCCAATTGAAAACCGGAACAACACATAGCCCTACAATATTGTCCTTTTGTTCAGACATAGGAACTCCGGTGTCTGTATTTGAGAAATTGAGTAGGAATGAAGCTCATGCTTTCTTGTTTGAAAGCACTGAAGGAGACAGCCGACTGGCGAGGTATTCGTTTTTGGGAGTCGATCCTTGTCTGACAATTTCGTTCTTGCAAGGTGTTGCCACTGTGCGAACGCCAGACGGCAAGAGGAAAGAAGAGTCGATAAGCGACCCAATTGAATATCTTCAGCAAACTCTATTGAACTTCAGAAAGAACTTTTTTGGTGAGAATACTGATTCGTCCAGCCTCAATCACGCGGCGCTGACGCTGCCGTTTACAGGGGGCCTGGTGGGCTACCTTGGCTATGGATCGACAAAATATCTGGATAAGATCCCACAGCAAAGTAGAGATGTGCTCGGCGTTCCGGACGGTTATTACGGCCTGTATGACTCATGCGTTGCTTTCGATCATCAATATCGGCGCGTCACGGTGATGTCGTTTCGAGGAGAAGCACACGCCCAACATCTTGTTCAGCAGATATCCGCTCCTTCGGCACTGAAGCCTTTACCCATTTTGCAAGATGTGTTGAGTGAGGCTGAGATATTCGATGAAACCGAAAGCTCGGTGAGCAAGTCGGAATTTATCAACGCGGTCGAAAGAGCTAAGGAATTTGTATTTGAGGGACAGGTTTTTCAAATCGTGCTATCGCAAAGATTCAGTACGAGGACGACTGTAAATCCGATCGATCTATATAGGATGCTGACCGCTACGAACCCTTCGCCGTATGCATATTTCCTTAAGTGCCCTGAATTTACGTACCTCGGCTCCTCACCTGAAACTTGCGTTCAATACAGAAATGGGCAATTGTTGTTGAGGGCGCTAGCCGGCACGCGTCGTCGCGGTGCTTCTGCGCAAGAAGACGATGCACTTGCCCAGGAATTGAAGGCGGATGAAAAGGAAATGGCAGAGCATCGAATGCTAGTCGATCTCGGTCGCAATGATTTAGGACGAGTATGTCGACCTGGATCTATAAAGGTCGGTGAGATTGCTTCGCTGACTAGGTATACGCATGTCATGCACCTGGCCACAGAAATTACCGGGACGCTTGACGAAAGTCACACAAGCTTTGATGCCTTTCGCAGTTGCTTTCCAGCAGGCACTGTCAGCGGTGCGCCAAAGGTAAGGGCAATGCAATTGCTTTCATCATTGGAGCCTGAGAAGCGGGGAGTCTATTCCGGCGCAGTCGGCTATTTTGATTTGAATGGCAATACGGACGGGGCCATTGCCATTCGTTCCGTCCTAATTAAGGACGGTCTGGCTCATGTGAACGCAGGTGCCGGCCTTGTCTACGATTCGAAGCCGGAGATGGAATACCAGGAAACAAGAAATAAAGCGAAGAGCGTTCTACAGGCGATCAAATTGGCCGAGAGGGCAGCACAATGAAACTCGTGATCATAGATAATTACGACTCGTTTACTTTCAACCTTTTTCAGATGTTGCAAGTACTGGTTGATGAGAAGATCGAGGTCTTCCGGAATGACGACCTGGATTTTAGTGAGCTTAAGCGATTGCACCCTAACAAGGTTGTTCTATCACCTGGTCCGGGTCATCCCAAAAACGACTCTGATTTTGGCGTCTGTAAGGATGTGATTGTCAAAAGTAAGGAGCTTGGCTGCTCTGTGCTGGGCGTTTGCCTCGGGCATCAGGGCATGGTGCATCACTTGGGTGGCCAGGTGGTCAGTGCTCCTCATATCGTGCATGGAAAGACAAGTAAGGTCAAAGTAGGTAAATCTCGACTGTTCGCCGGATTGCCTGAAACCTTTGAGGCAATGCGCTACCATTCCCTCGTAGCCTCTGAAGACGGTTTTCCGAAAGATCTGACGGTAACCGGCCGAGAGGTGGACCACAATTTGATCATGGCTTTGGAGCATAAGCAACTGCCGATCTTCGGAGTGCAATTTCATCCGGAGTCAATCGGCACACCAGAAGGGCAAAAAATTCTTCGGAACTTCGTCGAAAAATGTTGATAACTGAAACCATCTCTCAACTTTTGAATTCGGAACTATCAACGGCGGCTGCCTGCGAGTACGTTCGGCATCTTGGTTCGGTGGATCCCACTGCGGATGTTCTCAGGGAAGCTGTCCAGATTATCGCGAAATTTGCTGATGTGGAAGCCGTTCAGGCTGTGCAAGACATACCTGGTCTAATGGATTGTTGTGGCACGGGCGGAAGCGGTCTTCCACACTTCAACACATCGACTGCGGTCGCATTCGTCCTGGCTGCAGCCGGTGTGAAGGTAGCTAAGTTCGGGAATAGATCGTCAACCAGTCTTTCCGGAAGTTTCGATTTGCTAGAAGCACTTGGGCTTCCTTGTGTCTTGCCTCCTGCCTGCTTTGCCGAGATTGTCGAGGAAACCAATTTGGCTTTCCTTTTTGTTCAGCAGTTTTATCCGGTTCTGAAAAAACTGGTACCGATCAGGCAAATCGTGGGAGCCAGAACCTTGTTCAACCTGGTCGGTCCTTTGCTCAATCCTGCGCGCCCCCAATTCAGGTTACTGGGAGTTCCTCATCGATCGGAACAGCGAGCAATTGCTAATTATCTAGAAGCAGAGAATTACTGTCGAAGAGCCTTTGTGGTTAGCTCTCAGGCAGGTTTGGATGAATTGGATCCTAAGGACGCCAGCACAGTCCTGGATGTCAAACAGGGTTCGACCCGGGAAATCACAATAGGGCCGAATGTCAGACAAATCGGCAAGCCACTAGCAAAGCTTAGTACGGAAACAAACTTGCGCATTTTCAAAGCGATTGTGCACAACCAAATGGATGAATTTTCTTACTATCGAGCGCTTGTATGCTTGAATGCTGGCGCCGGATTGTATATTGTCAACAAGGTACAAAGCGTGGAGGAGGGTCTGTCCAGGGCCGAAGAGCTGATTTCCTCCGGGGCTGTTTTAGACAAATTTGAGCAATGCAGGAAAGTTTATGAGCGCTACACTGGCTGAAATAGTTGCACACAAGAAAGTCGAAGTTGAACGGCGGGAGCGCTTGGTTTCGATGGAAGCCCTGCACGCGCAGATCAGTCTTGCCGATGGCCGCTTCAAGACGGCGCTCGCCGGTGATCAAATACAGCTCATTTGCGAAATCAAGCCGAAATCACCATCTGCTGGGGTACTGAGAGGAGAATTGCAACTGGAGCCTTTGGTAGAAAGCTATAACAGGCATGCCAGTGCAATTTCGGTCCTGACTGATGAAAAATACTTTGGCGGTAGCATTGAATTGCTGCGTCGAGTTAGATCTCTCTCTCCACTGCCGCTTTTATGTAAGGATTTCATTATTCACCCATATCAGTGCTTTGAGGCAAGGCTTGCCGGGGCAGATGCTGTACTGCTCATTGCCAAAATACTGGACGACTATCAAATTAAGACTTTGTACGGCCAAATTGTTGGTCTTGGCATGGTGCCAGCCGTAGAGATTCAAAACGAAAGTGAATTGGAAACGGCAAAAGGCTTGGGTGCCAAGCTTGTTCTTATCAATAACCGTAACCTGGACACCTTCAAAATCGATTTGAAAACTACACGAAGGCTAGTACCTCTGCTTCCGCCGGAAACGATCAAGGTCGCCGCCAGCGGCATTGAATCGTATGGTGACATCGACTTCTTGAAAGATACCTGTCATAACTTTCTGGTCGGCTCGTCTTTAATGAGAGCAGACGATGTTGATGCCAAGCTTCGGGAACTTAAGGGAGAAACTTGTGAAGTCGGTGGCGCGCTTTCAGCTACTGAAGGTGCACGATGAGAGTCAAAGTTTGTGGCATTACCAATATTGCTGATGCCGAGGCTGCGATCAAATGCGGTGCGGATTACATTGGACTGGTCTTTATCGAAGACACCCCCCGTTATCTCGATATTGAAAAGGCTAAGGAAATTGCTGAATTCGTAGCTAAACGCGCGCACGTGGTAGGCGTGTTCCAAGATCAGGTGGCAAGAGTCATTGAGAAAACAGCAAAGCTTGTGCCGCTAGATATGATCCAGCTTCACGGATCCGAATCACCAGAACTATGTAGCATGATCGAATTGCCGGTGATTAAGGCCCTCTCCCCACTTCTCGTAAAGGGGAAGATAAGTGAAGTCGAACAATTTGCCGCTGAAATCGAGCTATATAGATCACGCTGTCAACACATACTCATTGATAAACGAAAGACAGTTGTCGATCCGGACTGGCTAGCATTAATACTTTCGGACCTGGCTGGCATAGAGAATGTACTGGGTGAATACTTTCTGGCCGGTGGGCTAAATGAAGGGATAGTGCAGTCGGTCTCCGAGACTGTCAATCCATTTTGCCTGGATTTGTCGTCAGCAATTGAATTTAGGCCTGGAAAAAAGAACCATCAGCTGATGACCAAATTCTTCGAAACAGTGAACAGCCTTACTACTGGTCGAGTTGCGGGGGAGGCTAACAGATGCTGACGCAAGGGAAATTCGGAGCTTATGGTGGCATTTATGTGCCTGAGACGCTGATGCCGGCTCTCGAAGAACTTGAGAGTGCATTCCTGCGCAGCAGTAAAGATCCGAATTTCTTGCGAGAGTTTCGAGATTTACTGGAGAATTATGCCGGGCGCCCAACACCTCTTTATCATGCGAAGAATCTATCGAAAGCCTGGGGTGGAAAAATATTCCTCAAGCGCGAGGATCTGCTTCATGGCGGGGCGCATAAAACCAATAATGCATTAGGACAAGGCTTGCTTGCCAAGGCAATGGGTAAAACAAGAATCATTGCTGAAACTGGAGCTGGGCAGCATGGCGTTGCTTGTGCAATGACTGGGGCTTTGCTGGGCCTGAAAACGGAGATCTACATGGGCGAGGTAGACATCGCCCGCCAGCAGCCTAATGTCTATCGCATGAAGCTCATGGGTGCTCAAGTGCATCCAGTGACGACGGGAAGCAGAACGTTGAAGGACGCGATCAATGAAGCTCTCCGGGATTGGATTACTAACTTACAAGACACCCATTACTTGCTCGGGACTGCAGCAGGTCCACATCCGTTTCCGACCCTGGTGAAATTCTTCCAGCAAGTGATCGGAGACGAGGCGCGCGAACAGATCATGGCTCTTCGCGGGTCGTTACCTGAATACGTGGTTGCTTGCGTAGGGGGAGGCTCCAATGCGATTGGTATTTTCTCTGCGTTTCTAAACGATCAGTCTGTGCAGTTAATTGGCGTTGAGCCGGGCGGTCACGGACTTAACTCTGGCAAGCACGGTGCAGTACTTAGCAAGGGTACTCCGGGTTGTCTGCACGGAATGAAAAGCAGGGTGCTGCAAACTATGGACGGGCAAATCGAAGAGGCCCATAGTATTGCTGCCGGTCTTGATTATCCCTCTGTTGGCCCGGAGCATGCGTACTTGCAGGAGATTGGCAGAGCCAAGTATGAATCGGCAGACGATCAAGAAGCTCTAGCTGCTTTTCAGGAATTGTCTTGTAGCGAGGGTATTATCCCTGCGCTGGAGAGTGCTCACGCGCTGGCATTTGTCAAACGGCTTTGCGCCGGAGCTTCTTCTTCACCGAATGTGCTGATTAATCTGTCTGGACGTGGAGACAAGGATTTGGCGGAGGTAATGAAACATGTCCAGACGTTATGAAGAACGCTTCAAGCAACTAGGAAAGTTAGGGAAAAAGGCATTCATACCGTTCACGCTCTTGGGTTGGCCGAATAGAGAAGAGTCGCTCAAGATGATCAAAGAAATGATCGAGTGTGAAGCTTCTGCACTTGAATTGGGAATTGCGTTTAGTGACCCAGTAGCTGACGGACCAGTAATTCAGAAGGCGGCCTATGAAACCATTGCATCTGGGTTTTCCGTGCACGACGCATTTGAGCTCATAACGGAAGTGCGTAAATTAGATGGGTCCATACCGATCGGCATTCTTGTGTACTTCAATACTGTATTGGCGAAAGGGATAGGGTCGTTCTTTTCCTTGGCCAAAGAGTCAGGTGTCGATGGTATTTTGATTGCCGATTTACCAGCAGAAAACGCTCAGGAAGTTCTACCTGCCGCGGAAACCAATGGCATCGACTTGATCTTTCTTGTGTCACCAGTGACGACACCAAATAGACTGGACATAATTCTCTCACGGGCAAGTGGATTTCTGTATCTTGTCTCTCGTTTGGGTGTTACCGGTACTATGGAGCGCTCGACGGCAAAGGATCTGGAGTTGCGAGCTTTAGTGGACAAAATACGGAAGCGGTCTCGTGTTCCAGTTTGCGCTGGTTTTGGCATTTCCAGTCAGGCTGATGCGGAAAGAATGTTCGAAATTGGAGTTGATGGTGTGATTACTGGTTCCCGTGTCATTCAATTGGCACAATCATCTTCCTCTTGCTCATCAGGAGTCTTGAAACAATACTTCAAAGAGATGGTCGGGGCATCTGCAAGAAGCAATCGCTACGAACACTGCGACTCATAGACAGCGGAACTGTAGGACGATATCTCGGGTTAAGTCTAATAAAGCCGACAAAATATTTATCTAAGTGATATAACTAATGTCGGAATCGATATACGAGTAGAAGTCAACTATTTCAAGTAGAGTTGTGGACCAGGGGATTCCTACAGCAAACAAACAAGTGTTGGCTGCAGTCATAGCTGAAGCCAGGCATGATCTTAGCTCGTTGATTAGGAACGACTCAGTCAAGATCACCTATGTACACAAGTTCGATGATGCAGTCAATTTATTGCTTTCCGTGAATTATGATTTAATCATCTGCGGAGTTCATTTCGACGATTCACGGTCGTTAGAACTCTTACAGCGAGTAAAACAGATAGACAAAAATCGCGATATCCCGTTTGTCATGTTGAGGATGAGTTCCAACCCGATTGGCGAAGCCATGAGTGGGAGCATTCAGTTAGCTGTGCGAGAACTAGGTGGAACTGATTACTTTGATCTTTCGGAATCAGTAGTGAATATCGATCAAATGAAGATTCATTTCTCTCAGGTTCTCCAATCACTAATTGAGGCTCAACCGAAATCGTTGTCCTCACGATAGTTTCTGACCAGGAAATACGGTTGACGCTTTTGCGTTTTTCATGACCTGGATTGTGCGGCAGTTAAGCACTTATGACTTACATGCAATGGAACGACGGGGGGTTTGCATCGTCCTCATCTATGTACCGCATGTTTCCGATGCGACGAACGGAGGTAGGAGAATTATGCAATCACCGAGCCATTGCGCCGATAAACTAAACGGATTACTTAAGGGTGAAATTGCGGCAGTGGAAACTTATGAACAAGCTCTAGAGAAAATAACGAATCCCGATATTCGCCTTGAGTTGGAAGACGTTCAGCAATGCCACGCTGATCGGGCCGGTTTGTTAACACGAACGGTCGCCAGCATGGGCAAAGAGCCCACTCAAGGAGGAGGACCGTGGGGCGCGTTTGCTAAATTGATCGAAGGTGGGGCTAAAGTATTTGGTGAGAAAGCGGCAATAGGCGTTTTAGAAGAAGGCGAGGACAAAGGGTTGGCAGATTATCGCAAACTTCAGGAGGATTCTGACCCGATCATTCATTCTATCGTCAAAGAGTTGTTACCCAGACAAGAAGAGACGCATGCAAAAATGAGTAGTCTTAAGCAGAGACTACATTGAAAGTCGCTTGATCTAATGGCGGATCGTAGACTGATTATTTTGAGCTTTCAGCTGCTCAGTGTCGATGTCATTCTAATTCAATTACGGAATAAGAGCGCTAGGGGTGGCCTTTTTTGCCACCCCTAGCTAAGGAAAGTATTGTTACCGCTGTGTTTTTACCTTTTGTTCTCCGGTCTTCTTTATGTCTGTTGCGCCGTTGTCTTTGAAAATATCCTCTACCCGTTTGGCTGACTGGCTGTCCTCCGTGTGAACCGACAAAAGAATATTGCCGTCACGCAGTTTACCTTCATATTGTTTGGCTTCGTACTCGGGGAGCCCCAAGCCAACGAGCGCTCCTACGACGCCGCCAACGCTACCGCCGACAGCAGCGCCACTGAGGAGCGCCATTATTGGACCTGCGGCAATAAACGGCCCCAGACCCGGAACTGCCAGCGCTCCGATGCCTGCTAGCCAACCGAGAGCGCCACCAAGTACAGCTCCTACACTGACACCTGTTGTAACTCCCTCAGGTCCTTTGCTATGCGTTTCATGACCCAGATCGCGGCTCATATTTTTATTCGGAAGTAACATAGAGACGTCATCTGCATTGAACTGTGCTGCTCTTAGCGCTTCGACGATCCGATCCGCTTGTTCTTCCGTATGAACGATACAAATAACTGCTTGCTTCATAAAAACTCCTTTGAGTATCAATTGAGATCCATCCGACTATTTACCTTCTTTGACTTGCAACTCGTTCTTGTAGTTGCTGCCAAAGCAGTGGTTCGCCAGTGCATCGATAATTTGTTTTTCACGTGAATTATCAACGGGACCTCGCAGGAATACCTGACCTTGCTCGCTGACGATTTTTATGTTCTGCGCGTTAACGGATAAGCCCTTTTCCTTCATGAGAGCGCGGCGCATCTCAGCTGTTTGTTCCACTTGCGATTTTTCGTTAGATTGATCTTGGGCCGTCGGTGCATTCCGATAGTCGGCATTTTGCTTGGTGTTGTCTGCATCTATTACTCGATCCGCAAGTGCACGCGGTATGAAGCAAGTTACGGTAACAAGTGCACACAATATTCCTGTGGTTTTACTACGCATTAGTTGTTCCTCCAAATGGGATAAGCCTGAAAAGCGGATCGTGTTTTCACGATCCACTTTTCAAATGTTGCTGCATACGGAATTAGAGCTGTTCTTGCTCAGCACGTCCTACAAAATTCGTCCAATTCCTTCTCTGCCTTTTCTTTGGCGTAACCGTATCGCTCTTGGAGCTTTCCTGATAATTGATCTCGTTTCCCTTCGATGACTTTCAAATCATCATCGGTAAGTTTGCCCCACTTCTCTTTGATCTTTCCTTTAAGGTGTGTCCAATCGCCCTGTAATTGATCTTTATTCATAGACTCGTCTCCTGTTACTCACTCTTTGAACTAATACCTCAATCTCAGACGTGACTTTGGTTTTTGGGGTTCCAGTTCTTGGCTGCCGCGCTGATGAGCTGATTTTGTGGACGCTAAGGTTTCACTGTTTCTTGTTATTACTCGGCCCCATGACTTCAAGCTGTTCTCGCTCTCTGGTCGAAAGTCCATTTTGAATTTTGATCATCAAATTCTCCTGCTGCAGCTTCCAGTAGAGATCGAAGGCCAAATAGATGAGAGCGAATGCGCTTTCGCCCGCTAGAAACGCTTTGTCGCGCCAACCAGCGAACGCAGCCATAGCAAGGAGAGCGAAAGGTAGACCTTTGTTTACTGATGGCAATTCGGCTAGTTTAGCTGCGCCGGCGTCAAAACGATCGGACCAGGTTCGCAAATTGGGAAAGATTTTCTCCAGAATGTCATGCGTTACTTGGTCGTTGTTGTGTTCGATGATGAGCGAGCGACGAGACCTTCGAACGCTTTTTATTTCCGGTGATAGCTTGAGATCTGTGATGAGTGTCTTAAGGTCCACTTCGCTTACCTCATTAGGTAGTGAAAGACGCAAGCGTCCGGGAATTTTGTGGGCGATAGTTGGGGAGCGGGATGCCCTCGACATTTGCAATTCCTCCCTTTCAAACATTGGACACAATGCACTAGACTCAACCGGCCTGGAAAAGTTCAAAGATCCCAGAAATGTCGAGCTCTAAATTTTATAGAATAATCCCGGAACCTTTTCTTTTGTTTTCGCATCGTTGTGAACAATGAGAGGCACTACCCAAACTGCAAAGCGAGGAGTGGTGTCTCTCAGCTTTTCTGTGCTCCAAACCTGTTGACCTCGAAAGAAGTACGGCAGCGAATTACTAAAACTTGGAAGACAAGAGAATTTCAGGTCAGGAAAACGGCCAGAGAAATGGGCTCGGCAGAATGGGCTGCCAATCATTGAGCTTCCGCTCTGAACAAAGAAGCGATTGAAAATGGCAGCCTGATCCAAGCGCAACCTTCGGAACAACTCTTTGTAATCGGGCGTCCAGGTTTTGACCGGCAACTATGAAACTATCTGAGGAGAATATATATGAGAACACGATTAAGCGTTGGTATTGCCATGGCTGCGATCGCTATTTCCGGGTCCAATCCCAGTTTGGCGGATGAGATAAGGAGTACCACAACCCGGATGGAAAATGCGCCAACAACCGAAGTACATCATACAAGCGTCACTAGTGGTAATGGTTCTGCATCCGTTTCACATACCCAGACAAGAATGGGTACTGAGCCAAGAGTCCAATCGCAATATACCAGAGTAAAAGAGGGCCACCACACAACCAAATCTTCTACGACACAAGTAAACAGCTATTGAAATGCTGCTCAGATTAATCGATGCTGGTATTCATCGGCAGCGATTGTCAGGAATTAATGGTTGGGAACTCAGGTTCGCTTATTCAGTAAAAACGCATAGGCGACGTTTCCACGTGCGGAGGTGCTCTAATGGAATCGATAGTCGATGTCGTTAACAGGTTTCTAGGTCAAGAGGTCATTTCACTTCTCGAGAAGGCCACCAAGGCTACCGATGTTCTAAAGGCAGACCATAGAAAAGTCGAAGCTCTTTTCGAGCAGTTTACAAAGGCTAGCGGGGCAGACAAACAAGTTCTGCTGGAATCGATTCTAAAAGAATTGCGTGTTCACACAACCGTAGAAGAAGAACTAGTCTATCCAATCCTTGCGCAGCAAGATGCAGATTTGGCCGCCGAAGCAAAGGAAGAGCATCATATCGTCAAACTTTTGATGGAAGAGCTGGCTAGCCTTTCTGCCAATTCACCATTGGAAGAGCCGAAAGTCAAAGTTTTGAGTGAAATCGTAAAGGCTCACGTTAAAGAAGAAGAACATACGATCTTTCCTGCTTTGAGAAAGACCGGTGTGGATCTGGATGACCTGGGTATGCGTATCAAAGATCGCAGGGGCGAGCTAATGATGAGAAGCAAAGCCACCACCATTAGGCAGGCTAAATCGGCAAATAACTCCGTAAAATCGAAGAAAATGAAAGGGAACGGAGCTGTGCCAAAGCGGGCTCGAACAAACAAAGAGCCTGGTGGTGCGAAGCGTCGTGCGGTGCGCCAAGATACTCGGAGCAAGAAGAGAGCTCAAAAACGATCATAATGAAGCGCTCTGCTCATAAATGGATTGCTAACTTACAATGCGAAATCTACGTGTCTCCGGGCCTAGCAGGACTGGAAAACGACGATCGAGGCATCATGGAGACGACACGGATAAATCCGATTCGCCCAGATACTGGCAAATCTTGACGGCTGAACTGGTAGGCACTTTTTTCTTAACTCTCAGTGCAATATTGCCAGTTCATCAGGCAAGCTCTCCCGTCTCTCATTTAGAGAAAGCATTGCCCTCTGGGCTGGTTGTCTGCGCTCTAATACTAGCAATTGGTCCAACCTCAGGTGCCCACTTTAATCCTGCCGTCACTATGGCATTTTTCCTGCGGCAGGCGTTTTCTCTAAAGAAAGTGCCCTCATACATAACTGCTCAGATAATGGGCGCAGTACTGGCGGCGTCTCTGGCTGCCGGTCTGGCCCGAAACCGATTCCTCGTTGGGCAAACGCATCCTCTTGTAGATCCAATCAGTGCTGTAGTAATTGAGGCTGTACTTACGACACTCCTCGTTCTAGTTATTTTAGGCACTGCAAATAACCACAGATTGGTTGGAAACAATGCGGCTTTGGCAGTTGGAGCTGCCATCTGTCTGAGCGGTATGATCGGCAGGGAAAGCGGCCCCTCCCTAAACCCTGCTCGCTCGTTAGGGCCAGCTATTGTAAGTGGGGATTTTGCTGATATATGGATTTATCTTCTCGGACCGCTGCTAGGTGTTGGCATCGCCGTAGTGCTTACAACAATCCTGGTGGCTCCCGCTAACGCTGACGAGGCTCAAGAGGCGCGAGGACGCGATCAGCGCCTGCCTGGAGACACTTGATATGTCGACTATGTCATACAACGGCCCATCCCGGCTTTTTAAACAACCTCAGCGACAAACGGCGAACTAAGAGGGCAAAGCGTTAGCCGTCCGACCTTTGCGAAAATGCACCGCCTTGCACGATGTCGACTGAATTAGACGCAACTAAATTGACCTATCGACGTCGTCCTAGGCGGCAAGTAATCAATTGTGTGGAGGAGGAGCGATGAATAGACAGAGAAAAACTGGCCTAGATAGCTCTAAGAAGAAGCGTCCAGCAAATGCCTCTGAATGCAGAATCGGTACGGACCGATCACATGATGATCAACAAATGATTGCGGTTGATTCGATACGGGTAAATGTTTGCCATATCGACAGTTGCGGTGGGCCTGGTTGCCGTACACTGTGGAAGCCGCGAAAGCGTACGGCTTGAGCCTGAATTACGCAGGGAACGAACGCGGAGCGAGGTTAGTAGAGGCCATGAGCCCTTGGTTTAGACCTCGACACGGCTGCCTGTGAGCAAATCATAAATGAACAACACGGCCGCAATTACCAAAAGCGCATGAATAAGGCTACCACCGACCTGAGTCGCGAAACCCAAAATCCACAGTAATAAAACTAGTCCGATTAAAGTACGTATCATTTGATTTCTCCTTGTCTCACGAATAGGTTCGTAGACAATGAAAAGCCTCTTTAGTTCCTCCGGTTCAGGTATGGATCCTAGACTTTGGCCGTTTTGCTGAGCGCAATGTTTTCGAAACAGTTCAATCTGGTGCTTAGAAGATCGCCGCAATTTTGCTGGCAGTGATATGGGTGCGAACCTGGGTAAACGCAATGGTTCCCCGAAAGTATTTCACCAAAAATCGGAAGAATGGAGGTAGAAGACTTCATTGGTATGGAGGTAAAAATTTTGCTTCCCTGGCGAATTGAAGTTCTTGGACGGCCCTGTATATCTCCTCAGCTCGACTAGTATGTCCGTGCTTATGGTAAAGAGTGGCAATGACCCTCAGCTCGTGTTCGCTTCGATCAAGGGCTTCTTGGAGAAATCTAGAGCTCTGAAGGTAAGTTGCTTTCTGAGTCAACGGATCATTCATAGCAATTATTCTCGGGATATGTGATCTGCGCTAAATGTATATTTCTTGACGACGCCGCGCCACCATAGTTCCCCAAAACGAGCAGATAAGACAAGCATTGAAGATTTGCATTGTAGGCAACTGGCGACATGGATTGAATCAGAAAGTTTGAGGTCCGCCCGCGAACAAAACTCACGGGCGCCTGTCACGTTTGTAATCTGATGTCTACGAAAGGAGACAGTAGCGACAGGAACATTCAAATAGTTGCCATGTCATTGCTATTTAGTTACTACAGCAAAAGGACGTGTGAGTTATATGAAAGCCCTCGTTTTCAAAGGTGTTGGAAAGATCGAACTGGCTGAATTACCCAAGCCAGTCTTGCAAGATTCAACTGATGCGATTGTGCGCATTATTGCCGCGTCGATTTGTGGAACTGATTTGCACATGGTGCGTGGCAGTATGTCGGGAATGAAACCAGGTAGCATTTTGGGACACGAAGCCGTGGGAATTGTGGAACAGGTCGGTGCCAGTGTGCAAAATTTCAAGGAGGGCGATAGAGTAGTTGTCTGCTCAACCATTGCTTGCGGGAATTGCGTCTACTGTCAGGCTGAAGAGTACTCATCCTGCGATCGCGCCAACCCAAATGGTCCCGAGGCCGGTACGGCTTTCTTTGGTGGACCGGTTTCGAGCGGGCCCTTTGATGGTCTGCAAGCAGAGTTCGCCCGTATACCCTACGCCGATGCGGTGCTCGTAGCAATCCCAGAGCAAGTTAACAATGACGATGCATTGTTGGTTTCTGACGTATTCCCAACGGGTTATATGGCAGCAAAAATCGCCGACGTCCAAGAAGGAGACATTGTCGCTGTTTTTGGCTGTGGACCGGTGGGGCAGATGGCCATCGCTTCGGCAAAACTCTTGGGCGCGTCCAAGGTGATCGCGGTAGATTGCTTGCAAGATCGCCTGGAAACAGCCAAAGGCCAAGGTGCAATGATTTTGAACTACAATGAAAACGATCCGGTCGAGGCCTTGCACGACTTGAGCGATGGGTATGGGCCTGACGCGTGCATTGATGCCGTGGGACTAGATGCAGAAAAGGCGACGGAAGGACCAGCTTCGGAAAAACGACCTTTCATCAAAGAATTTTCCGATTATCTCGAACAAAAAATGCTGGCTCCTACAAAGTTCAATTTGGGCGATCAATGGAGACAAGGCAATGCCCCATCGCAGGTTCTTCAATGGTGCGTGGAATCGGTGAGAAAGAGCGGTGTCATCTCGATCGTTGGCGTCTATGCCGAGAATTCGGTAAGGTTTCCAATCGGCTTGGCAATGCAAAAGGCATTGACGGTTCGCGCCGCTAACTGCAGTCACCGTAAATATGTGCCCACATTGTTAAAGCTAATTGCAGATGGACAGTTCCGTCCGTCTGCGATTCTAACCAAGCAGTGCGATTTAATACAGGCTGTCAATTGTTACGAGCATTTTGACAGGCGCGAATCAGGTTGGCTCAAAGTGAGGCTCTCACCGGCGGCATAGGCGAAATGGTTTTCCAGAACTTGTTTATGTAAAACCTGGAACCAGTTTTGTATGTTATTCGTCCGAGATGGGTGTCGGATATGGGCGACACCGCTTTGAATCCATTTTTAATGGGCACGTCAGCCTGTTGGCTACCATGGAAGGCAGAAATTAGAGTTATTGATTATGAAGGTTCCAGACGGCTACTCCTATTACACCCTGTTCGACGCGCTTCGCCAACGCGTCCTCAGTTGTGATGTTGCCTGTGACGTCGAGTATTGCTTAGACTTGATGGATATCCTTGTAGCTAAACAAGAAGATTTACTTATTGAATTTTTGCAGAACGACTTTAGGTTGAAGGCCGACGGCAATGGTAAAAAGACTCAGCGCAATTGCAGAAAGCGCGAAAAATGAATGTGGTTACGAGCGGGAAAGAGGGACAAGACAAGATGCTGTCTTCGGGTGTATCTCATTGACCGAAGATTAGATCTCGTGTTGCCGCGTTCCGTTATTTAGGCAATCGATCGAGCCCCTGCCTTTTCCTTAGAGCGTGGTTTTCCACGAGACTCGAAAGTTCGATTGAGGGTGCGCCAGTCGACGACCAGTTCACCGCCATTGGCGAAGTGGCGCTTCTGAATGCCGTAGATCAACTCCAGGCAGGCATGATCAATGTAGGACAGTCCATCGATGTGCAGGTGGATCAGTTTGTCCGGACCCAACTCCTCAATCGTTTCTGCCAGTCTGGGTAAGGTCAAGAAGGAAGCAGTGCCACGCAAGAAAATATGTGTTTCGCCGACGGCATCTTCGGCAATTCTGATTTCCAGGTGAGAAACACGGTAAAGCAACTTGGCAAAGCAAAGTACGATGCCAGTCGTGACACCAGTCAAAAGATCGACGCACACAATGGTGGCAACAGTAATGACGTAGATGATCAATTCCATTGAACCGACTTTTCTGAGGTCGCCGATCACTTTGAAGTTAGCAAGCTTGTAGCCAATGTAGACGAGAAGGGCCGCCAGGCTGCAAGTGGGAATCAACTTAATCCAGGAAGATAAGAACACAACGAAGAGCAACAGCCATAAGCCATGGAGAAAAGCTGACATGCGTGTTTTGGCGCCGGCTGCTACATTTGTGCTGCTGCGAACCATAACGCCGGTGATTGGCAAACCGCCAACCAGGGCAGAAATGGAGTTTCCGATTCCTTGACTGGTCAATTCGCGATTATAGTCAGTCCGCCGGCCTCTATGCAGCTTATCGATCGCCGTTGCACTGAGGAGCGTTTCGGCGGTGGCAATTACCGCAATAGCCAGACCGTCAAGCAGAACTTCGCGCAGCGTCATTCCATGCAAATCTTGAAAGCTCGGGAAATTGAAGGCGATAGCTAGATTCTCCGGTATTGATACGTGCTTGATCGGTAACTGCGTCGCCGTTGCTACTAAGGTAGCAACAACGATGGCAACCAATGGTCCCGGAATGAACTTAAGCGCTTTGATTTGCAAGTTGTTCCAGCAAACCAAGATGACGATGGTCATGATGCCGATTGCCGCTGCCAGGTGATGGCTAGTCGTTTCCAGAGGAAAGAGACCAGTGGTAATGGCAGTCGGTATGCCGCAAATATTGCTCAAACCGGACGCCCCCGGGATGTGGTCCAGCATGACGTGGAACTGGCTGACCAGAATCAGTATGCCTATGCCGGAAAGCATTCCATGCACAACCGACGGTGGCACTGCCCGAAACCAATGAGCCCAACGACATAGCCCGGCGAGAACCTGACAGATGCCGCCGACCAGAAGGACTACTCCTAGTTGTTCGACTCCGTATTTGGCTATCAACGAAGAGACTATGACGACAAGTCCGGCTGCCGGTCCACTTACTTGCAATTGGCAGCCACCCAGTGGTCCAACAATAAGTCCACCGACTATCCCGGAAATTATGCCGAGAGCGGGTGGCACGCCGCAGGCAATCGCAATACCCATACAGAGGGGCAGGGCGACAAGGAACACAACCAATGAAGCCAGAAAATCGTTACCGAAAGTGTGTCGCATTTTCTTCAGCGACACAACTAAGCTAGGCCTAAACAATAGCCTCACCTCCAGATGTAGGGGCGGGATGCCAATGATTTTCCTAAGGAAAATCCGGGGTTACTCAATTGCCTGAACGTCATTCAATAGCGTTTCATGATGCTGCTACTGCTTGCTAGGAACCTGATTGCTCAATTCCACGCATTCAAATTTTGACGGCAGAGCAAGGGCATTCTCACCCTTTTAAATCAAAAGACTCTGATAGAGAAGCCAACGCTTTACGGACCCTGCTGGTGAGACTATATCTTCAATGCAGTAAGGACTGTAACGAACCAAGTAACAGTTCAACGTGCGATTTGGCAGTGATGGTCTATTTTGGTCGTCGCCGAAAGAGCTTGTATTCCTTTCAGACCCGTTTCTAAATGAGTAGTCCAAACGCGGGGTAAGCGCATGATGATCCAGTTGCTCTTTGGCTCGTACTGCTAAGGAAGCCTGAGCCTGCGGTGACCAGCGGAAACAAATCAGACACTGCGCTAGTAAGAGCAGTGTCACTCCAAATAGGGCGTTGATTCTACGCTTGTTCATCCGAATGCAACCCCGGCAGACTAGAGAGTATTTTACCAAAAGTTTCTAATCAATCAACCCCGCGTATCGGTTTAATGCAAGCTCTACCGATATTGTTCGCCTGTTGATTAACCCATTTGTAAGTGAGAACATCGCTCTTGTGATAAAGTCTCTAAGCTTTGTCCGGGTTGCTCGAACCGCTGTCTCACTTTGTTACAAGTGCCGTTAATCGCACATTGAAGATGGCTGAATTTTTGAACTCAAGAAATAGTGCAGGCGCGGAGACGATCGCTAAGAGCGTGGACGAAGTCCCCACGGCGCAAACACAAAGACTTTATAAAGAAGCTGATGCGAAGACGGTCGAGTCGTCTATTAGCCGCGGGCATTTTGACAGCGTTCAGGTGATGAGAGCGTTGAGCGTCATTGCTGTTGTCCTGTTTCATGTGGCTATGAGGCAAAGGCAGGATTTTCCGCACATAGCACTACCACTCACCTACCCTCAATCGCTGATGGGGCATGCTGGTGTAGATCTGTTTTTCATCATCAGCGGATTTATCATCACTACTGTGAACTGGCGCGAATTCGCTAGACCATCCGCTATCCGGAGTTACCTTGCCAAAAGGCTTATACGTGTTATGCCTCTGTATTGGCTGACTGCGCTGCCTATGATACCGCTGGCTATGGCTAATCTCGATCTAAAGTCGGCCTTCGGTGCTTTACTCTTGTTGCCGCATTATGCTTCACGAATCAACCAGGTAGCCTGGAGCCTCGCCTACGAGATTTTGTTCTATGCAGTGTTCGCTCTGTTTTTGGTATTTCCCCGCCGCTACTTACCGGTGTGTGTCAGTGCCTGGGTAATTATGATTCTTGCAAGCAACGCTGCCTCCGGGCATGTTGCCTGGTTAGGAAATTTTCTCCGCCCGCTCAATCTGGAATTTGTCCTTGGCATAACCGTTGCGGGACTCATTCAGGCAAGAGTTTTCTTCCGTCGACCGAGACTTCTCATTTGCCTGGGTCTAATCGGAATCCTTGCCGTAGCGGCGTTAAAGCACTTTGGTCCTAATCCATACCCGGAATATGACGGTAAGATGCGGGCTCTATTATTTGGTGTCCCCTGCGCTCTCTTGTTGTATGGAGCGATTGTCATTGAGTGCTTAGGTAAGACTGCATACTCGAAACTATTATTACTCCTCGGCGATGCGTCCTACTCCATATACCTGGTACACTTCGTCTTGATTCAACTGTTGATGCTCAACCCACTTGCTGCGGCGATAAAGAACCCCATAGCGTTCTTCCTCTGGGAGTTGCTGGTCATCGTTCTTGTTATGGCAGCCGGAGTTCTCGTTCATTTGAAACTTGAGAAGCCGCTTCTCAGAACCCTTAAACACCGCTTTATTAGTTAGTTTCGATGTCCTTAAGCAGACAAACTTCTACACCAGCTTCTTTGAACTGCATGGTTGCTAACTCGAATTCGTCCTTCCAACGCGGATTCTCGCTATAGGGAGCAACGATTCTCTTAATTCCTGCCTGGATACACATCGCCGCACAGGCTGCGCAAGACATGAAAGGCCAGGTGTAGAGAGTGCAACCCTCTAACGATTGACTGGCAAAAATGATCGCGTTTCGTTCGCAATGGACAAACATCTTGTACTTAAGATCCCGGTTGTTCAGTCTTTCCGGTAAATCGTCAACACCCTGGGCAAGTCCGTTGTATCCAAGCGAAACGACGCGGCGTTTGTTGTCTACTATTACCGCACCAGCCTTGGTGCTTGGATCTTTTGACCAGGAGGCAACATGCTCGGCTAAGCCGAGAAAACGTTTGTCCCACTTTTCTGTGTCTGACATATGCTCCCCAGAGATACTCAAGTGTAGTAAAGGAACAGATTATCACAAGCCAGTGAAACAGTTAATCAACTGATCCATATAACACATACGAGATTTTCCTTGACGCTAATATGACACAGAGCGCGTAGGCAAGGTTAGATGAAATCGCGAATCTTTGTTATTGGTCTGCTCTTCTGGTTTGCAATTAGTCCGGCGATTGCCAGGCACTCTGACGTGACTAGAATCAAAGAGTCAATCGATGTCGCCGGTGTCAGGCGCAGGTTCACTGTTTGTGTTCCAAACGATTGTGCGAAGTCAGGTGTTCCACTTGTCATTGTCCTGCACGGTGCTATGGGTAACGGATGGTGTGCCGAACACGATAGTCAAATGACTCCGAAAGCGGAGAAGGAACGCTTTATCGTGGCTTATCCTAACGGGACCGGATTTTTTCGCAAGTTCTTTCTATCCTGGAATGTTGGCCCTTGCCGTAAATTGGTCCGGTCGAAGAAAGTAGATGACCTTGCTTTCATCAGAAAGATGATTGAATTGTTCGAGGCTAAATATAACGTAGATCCTCGACGTGTTTATGTAACCGGACTTTCTAATGGCGGAATGCTTGCTTATCGCATTGCCGCAGAAATGCCGGATCTTGTTGCTGCTATCTCGCCGGTTGCTTGCTGCATGTACAACACCCCCAATGATATGAGCGCGCCTGTAAGCGTCCTGGCTTTTCATGGCACTGCCGATCGAGTAATTCCATTGGACGGACATAAAGGATCTTTTTATGGTTACCAAATTCAGACTGTGCCGGTCTCGGAGGGGATACGCTACTGGGTGAAGCGAGACCAGTGCTGTCCCTGTCCTCTGCATGAAGATATTGGCGTGGTTAGCAAGGAAACCTATCGCAACTCGTCAGGAAATGCGGAAGTATGCCTCTACACCATCAAACACGGAAATCATTCCTGGCCGGGGGGTAAGTGCGTTTTCCCCCTGGCTGATCATCCGCAAAAGTGCCTGGTGGCTACCGATTTGATGTGGGAGTTTTTTCGCACCCATCCGAAGCAATGACCAAACGTTGTCAGGCTGTAACGAACCCCGCTGGCGGAGCCAATATCGTGATTGGACTATACGCTGTTGAGCGTCAGTAGTGATAATCTGTTATATAGATGGGCTTGAAGAGCGGTGGTCCAACAGAAAAGGTATATTTAGGTGTCCCGGGGTCGAGGTGTTTGCTAGCGTGAGGAAAGGGCTACAGGCCGCAGTCAGCATCATAGTCTTGGCTACATTGCTGGGCCCGGCGGCAGACGCGAACGGACTCTACCGCCTGTTTCAGCCGAAGAAAAGGGACGCCAGCAGCGGCGTTCCTAGTACGTATCGTACGCCCGTGTCATCGCCAAAGTTCGAGCGGACTTCACAGTATTTCCAATTGGACGACGGCACCAGGCTTGCGGTGGAGATATATCTACCAAAACATAGCCTCGAAGATAAGCTACCGACCATCCTCGAGCAAACGCGCTATTGGCGCATCATTCAACCTAAGTTTCCTCTCAATAAGCTTTATTCCAAGCCTTTAAGCATCTACAGACACGAATTCATAACTCATGGCTATGCCTGGGTAGCGGTTGACTCGCGGGGCGCAGGCGCATCGTTTGGTAGCCGTCCTTGGGAATTTTCACCGATTGAGATCGACGATAGTCGGCAAATCATCGATTGGATTACGAAGCAGCCCTGGTCGAACGGACAAGTGGGCACGATCGGCCATTCGTTCTCTGGCAACATGGCTGAATTTACCCTGTTGACCAAGCATCCCGCTGTTAAGGCTGCCGCCGTTCTGTCCAGTCCCTTTGATCTCTATTCTGATGTACTGCGCCCAGGTGGCATGCCGCTCCAGCCCTTCATCAAGCAATGGATCGACTTGACTGAAAGCTTTGACCGTAACAAATTTCCGGCCAACCTCCGCATATTCAGTTGGGCCGTGCGAGGGATAACGCCGGTTCAGGCGGACAAGAAGGAAGCGCTTCTCAAAGCTGCCTTACAGGAGCATCGCTTGAACGCAGACCTGAGAACGCTGGACAAGATTGACTTTCGCGATGACTGTATTTTCGATGGACAGACTGCAGCAATGGCTAAGCGAACGCCGGCATTCGACCGAAGTGTTCGTCTCCTGCATGCTAAGTTCGATGAGGACCAACTGCACCACGACGGTATTGAACCGGTGAGCCCCAGCGGCTACGTTCGCGAGATTGATAAGGCCAAGGTGCCGATGTACTTTTCGGCTGGTTGGTTAGATGGGGGAAATGCCGGTGCCGCCGTCGGTAGGTATCTCAACTACACTTCTCCTGAAAATAAGTTGATCCTGGGCCCTTGGGACCACAATTTCTTCAACATAAGTCCCTTCACGCATCCGGGAATGAGCAAATTTCGCATCGATCAGGAGATGCTTAAGTTCTTCGACGAACATATGAAGAAACCGAATTTGGTCGAACCTAATGAAGCACCGGTTCACTACTATACGCTTGGTGAGGAACGCTGGCATGCCAGCGATAAGTGGCCACCTGCCTCTGCCCCCACGGAGCATTATCTCTCGGAAAATCACGAGCTTAGTCCCAATTGCCAAAATGGCTCTGCCAGCGACAATTACCGGATAAATTTCAAGGCTGGTAGCGGTAAGAGCGGGCGTTGGGATTGCATGCTGGGCAATCCGCTTCTGCAGCCATATCCAAACCGCAAGAAAGAGGACAAGCTTTTGCTTTGCTATGACAGCCAACCGTTAGCAAAAGACTTGCGAGTAACAGGACATCCATCCGTGAATCTGTTTTTGAAGTCAAATGGAGACGATTGCTCGCTGTTTGTCTATTTGGAGGACGTTGCTCCCGACGGATTCGTCCGCTACGTAAGCGAAGGCGAATTATTGTGCGGAAACAGGCTTAACGCGGGCAACGGCGCCAACTTGAAGACGGTTTTGCCAAAACCCACATTTTGCAAAGCCGATTATCATACGTTGCCAAAAGACGGGGTGACCAGCGTTGAAGTTGGCATGCTGCCCATGTCGTATCAATTCAAGAAAGGTCATAAGATAAGGCTTTCCATAGCCGGTGCCGACAAGGACCATTTCCAGCCGCCGAAATTTGCCAATCTGTGCACCCGGTTGGAAATCTTGCGCGGTAGCGAATTCCCTTCGCGGCTTTCTCTGCCTCAAGACATCAATGGATCCTGATCGCCTCTGGGCGATTTCATAAGGATGCTTTGGGACCGTTCGTGTCTGCCGTGTTGGCAAAAGTCATGTCCACATTGGTGGCAAACGAACCATCGCCTGTTAGATCGCCGGTTTCGCGGCGCAAGGCGATAGCCTTGTCCCAGGCCTGCTGCGAGATAACAGGTGAAGTCGGAATTATTCCTTCGTTGATCATTCTGGTAAGGGCAGCACGAAGGATTTTTGGATCCGTGTCTGAAAATTCCTTCTGCGCCACTTGAAGCGTTCCTTCAAAATCAGTGTGGATGAACTTCATTGCTTTACTTATTGCTCTTATCGCCGAAGCGATTGTCTGACCATTCTCAGCTTCATAGTTATCCGCTACGGTCAGCCCTGTGATGGCAAAATCGCCGAATTGTTTCTCTAACGACCAGACAATGTGAGCACCCTGACTGACTGCAATTGACGCTGCCGGTTCAATTTCCATAGCAATGTCGGCCTGATTGGCCTTGACCATGGCGACTATGCTTCCTGTGGGAGCACCTTGAACGATCCGGGCATTAACTGGTTTTCCGTGATTTTGCAGCAGTTTCTTCATCACCGTGTAACTGGTGGAGGGTGCCGAGTAGGTCGCGATCCTTAACCCATGCAAATCTTCAACTCGCTGGACCTGGGCAATCTCGGGTTTAAATGCCAATCCCCAGAAGGGCACTCCGTTTACGATCGAGGCAACTACTTTGCCACCCTGACCGTGCTCTCTGGCGATAGCAACGAATGTCGGATCGGCGACACCAAACTGGGCGTTGCCGCTTGCTACTGCCGTAAATGTCTTTTCGTCACCCCCTGTGCTGATCAGGTTAACGTTCAAACCTTCCTCAGCGAAATAACCTTTGTCGAGCGCCACATAGATAGGTAGGTAGAGAAAGATGTGGCCGAATTGGGCAATGGTTACAGATTTTGGCGCAATAGCACTGGCAGGAGGAGTGGGCGTGCTCGTGCAGCCACTGAAAGCAGCGATCAGACAAGCTGTGACTAGTGGAAAATGAAGTCTGAACAACGGCAAATCTTGGCTAAGGTCATTGGCAGGCCAGGCAACATTATCCCATAGCTCATTTCGAGCTAATTACTGGTTAACTTCGTGAATTTGCCTAGGCTTACGACTTGGGCTGCTCTGGCGCGGAAGCCGCGGCACAACGGCGTTTGTCGATAATCACGTAGGCAATTGCCAGGACGCTTATCACTGCTGGAATTAGTAAATTGATCGGCAGTTCTGCGAACTTCAGTCCGCCGGGAATTATATTAAAAGCGGCACCTGATAGAGCGGCGGCAATGACCAGAATGGCGACCTCGCGATGCGATAGGTTTTTGAGCATTCCGCATTGATTTGCTTGCATACAACGAATCTCCTTAAGATCCGCAGCTACACTAACAGAAAACCAATAGTTGTCAAGTAAAAACGCCTGCGTCTAATGCCGAAAAGCCTTATCCACAGAGCGATTTCGGACGGCGCGCCGGTACATTCCCGGGCTGCCGAACAGCCCTAGGGCTTCCGCTTAAGTGCCTTCCCTTTCTCCAGCTCAAGCAAAGCTTTCTTGCGCTTCAATCCCCAGCGATAACCGCCCAGGTTGCCGGTCTTGCGGACGACGCGATGGCAGGGCACGACCAGGGAAACAGGATTAGTGGCACAGGCCCGAGCCACTGCCCTGACAGCGGCGGGTTGTCCTATCGCTTCGGCAATTTCGCTGTAGGAACGGATCGCCCCATAGGGTATACGTCTTAGTTCTTGCCAGACCATGGCCTGAAACGCTGTTGACCTAACATCCACGGGCAAATCGCAGTGCGGTTGTTCACCACGCAGATAGCTCAGCACATGAGCAGCATAGCCCTGACTGTCGTTGATGTCTTTAGTGAGCTTCGCTCCGGGAAATTCGGCTTCCAGCCAGTTGAGCAGGTCCTGAGGCGAATCTCCCAGGCTGAGGGCGCAAATTCCTTTTGTGGTGTTAGCGATGAGAAGCCAGCCCAGAGGGCAGCGCGCCGTTGCATAAGTGATCGCCGATTGAATTGCACCCGATTTATAGTGGGCCGGCGTCATGCCCAACCGATCGGCAGCCTGTTCATAGAGAGTGCTGCTTGAGCCGTAACCTGCCTCATACAGCGCTTCTGTCACAGGTGCTCCTTTCTTCAGTTGATTTTTCAAGCGCCGGAAGCGAATTTCGTCTGCGTACTGATGCGGTGAAATGCCAGTTATTTTTTTGAATGTTCGTTGTAAATGATAGGAACTCAAGTTGAAATGCGCAGCCAGCTCCGCTAAGGACGGTGGTTGGTCAAGGCTTTGAATGAATTGGCAAATGTTCTCAACCAGTTCGATTTGCTTGCTCTTGCCATTGGTGCAGTCGGGTTGGCAGCGCAAACAAGGGCGGTATCCTTTCTGCTGAGCCGATTCTCCGCTGTCGAAGAATGCTACCTGATCAAAGTTTGGTCTGCGGGATGGGCATGACGGGCGGCAATAGATGCCAGTTGATCGAACTGCATAAACAAAGGTTCCATCGGCACTCTTGTCTCGTTTCAGTACCTTTTCCCATTGCGGGATTTTTGCGGTCAATCTCATTCTCCTGCTCCAGCTTTCGTCGTTAATTTTCGCTTTCAATGATAGGGTGGCGAGGGAAATAGCGCTACCGGTTTCTTGCGCTTCAATTTACTGAAGAAATAATCTGTATGTCGACCACGCCTGCGGGGAATAAGACAAACGTTGGTCAACTTCCTATGGTATCTCTTCTATTACCCGAATACTTACTAGGTGGTGTTGATGATGGTTAGCATTTCTCTTCTGACCGAGGTCAGACATTTCAGATTGGCAACGAAAGGGCTGGTTCCAACGTTTCTCGTATTGTCGTACATAACTTTCAGTTTGCCTGTCCTTTGCCAGACAGTCCCAGGCGAACCACCTGCGGCAAACAATGCAAACAGTGAGCAAACCGCTCCCCAATCATCTGCCAATCCTGAGCAAAGATCTGATAAAACTCATCCGTTATTCCTTTGGAAAGGCACTAGAAACGACCAGACAGTCTATCTATTGGGTACGATTCATGTCGCCAAACCGAACTTCTATCCGCTTCCCCAAGAGATTGAGACAGCCAGCAACGAGAGTAAGGTGCTCTTTGTCGAGGCTGATATTTTGCAGGCCGACAAGTTGAAGATACTGGAAACGTTAAAACAGCAGGGAGCCTACAAACCTCCTGAAACGCTCAGTAAGAATCTTTCACCGCAAGCAAGGGCGGTCCTCAATGAATATCTGAATTGGTCGGGCGAATCAATTGGCATATATGATGCCTGGAAGCCCTGGGTGGTGGCTGAGATTCTCACGTCGGGCGCCTTGAGGAGGGCTGGCTTTAAGAGTGATCTTGGCATTGACATGCATTTACTCAAAGAAGCACATGCGACAAAAAAGAAAATCGTGGCCTTGGAATCGGTTGAATCGCAACTGAAAATGATGGAGAGCTTTGATAAGTCCGCCCAGGAAAAAATGCTGGCGGCTGATGTTCTAACCATGAAAGACCTGAGCAACGAACTAAACAAAATAGCGGACGCCTGGCGCAAGGGCGATGCCTACGAAATGGCTAAGATCATAGATTCCGCTACTGGAGCATCGAGCGACATGAATGCAGCCAGAAATAAATTGCTGGATGCCCGCAATCGCTTAATGGTAGAAACTTTGGAAAAGTCACTGCCGCCATCAGGTGTGGCGATGGTGGCAGTAGGTGCTGCTCATTTGCCTGGAGCGAATGGACTGATTGTGCTTCTCAGGCAGAAAGGTTTTGAAGTCAATCAGGTATATGGCGATCAGGCTTTATCAAACAACCAGGCGATATCCTTTGGCGGCAAGAATCTCGAAAAGCTCTATTACCCTGAAGGACACTTTCGTGTAAAGCTTCCGGGAGAACCGGAGATGCATTACAGTACTTTGAACGGCATTAGAAGTGTCGACTATTCGTATCCTGAATTCGCCGGCAATTTCCAGGTATCTTATTTGATTCTACCGGGCATAATTACCACTGCTTCCGCTCAGCAGAAGTTCATGAACATTATCACCAATGTTTTTGTCGAAAAAACGAAAGCAAAATTGTTATCCAGTACCCCATTTTCCAATGCCTACGGAGCTGGTACCCTGGTTGATTGCAAATTGCCGATCAAGGCCAAGACAACAAACGAAGATATTCTGATGCGATTGCGCTTTCAACTTTCTGGGCGCATGCTTTATCTAGTGGGTGGGCAAGGTACGGCACCATGGATTCACTCCAAGCGGCTGGCCGACGTTATGAATTCACTTGAAATAATTCCGGAAACGAGCGCTTCTGGAAATTCGACGACACGATCGGCAAGCAGTACAGCTAATAGCTACGGGCAAACGGCCCGAAGTGGTCCGTTAGGCGGCTATTCAAGTCCATCATCTTCATACAGCTTTCGCAGCAACTATGGTGTACAACCAACCAGTTATGGTTCCAATTCCACTAACAGTTGGGGAGGGGATCAAAGAAATCGCATGCAGGAAGTTCAACGCAAAATGCGTCAGGACATGGAGCACTCTCATGCGCAGTGGGGAAGCAACTGAGTCGAGTGGCATAGAAATCGATTGTAGGTTTATATGAAATACGTACTGATTTTGATCGCAATCGGAGCATTGTTCTATTATTGCTTCAACAATCATTATCTAATAGACGCGGTCATGAAAAGTGCCAAGTTTGTTGGCGCTCCAGTGGATGCCGATAATTTGGAAAAAAGGCCGGTGAAACCGTATGCGATACCGAAGGGGCATTGCAAGGCCTACTTCCCCGGTGACCCGCACGCTCCTAACATAGGACAGGAGTTATTTGCGACTTTCTTATACTCGAGTACGAACGAAATGATGGCCGATAATGAGATGAACTATTACTTGAGTGAGATATCCGTACCGTCGATGGGCCTGGCGACTTTGAACTTTTCCGGTGGCGACAACCTAAAATCAAAGCTGGCGAACATCAATTACAGTGGCTTGCAGAGCGGAACATCTTTTTCTACAATGGGAAACAATGAAGCTACGCAAGCGAATAATTTTCAGTCGGATGCTGTTAAAGCACAAACCGCCGTTGATAATTTCGTCAACGATTGGGTTAAGGACAAGAGAGCAACAATCGAAAGCCGGATGGGAGCCAGTCTGAACGGGGGCCGCTTTAATGGGCTGGAGATTTTAGGTCATTTGAAGGATGCCGATGAGCGATTCCATCTCAAATTATTCTGCGATCCGAGAAATCAAATCATCATCATCATTGGCGTAGTGGGACATGCAAAACGAGTAGCAGGAAGCGGCGCCAATAAATTCCTAAGATCGCTGGAGATGTGGCAATAAAGTACTAGCTCTCACTCCCGGTACCGATTGCGGTAACGGCCGGTCTTGCATGCGGTACGGGCTCGATGAAGTCTTTCAGTTGTGCTAATACCGCGGTAACGCTAATTGAGTTCATGCACTTTAATTCTTCTGTTGCGGTGCAGCGTTCAAATTGACCATGGTACCAGGCCCAGGGTGGGCTCTTTTCTCTGTGCTCAAATGAAAACGAAAATGCTTCGATACACTCCTTTTGGCAAGGAGAAGCAAATAATGGCCGGCAGCAAGGATGTGGACGGTAGTAGAGCGGCGAGTTTTCAAACAAAGCAACCGTTGGTTTATTCTGATGGACGCTGAGATGCATAATGCCTGTATCAACACTTACCACTGCCCTGCAACTGCTGACAGTGTCTACGACATCAGTGATGTTCGGGGTGGCTAACCAGGGCACACCCAATTCCTGAAGTTGCTTGACCGGTGGTGCGCGATCTGGCTCGCCAATCATCAGCACACGATGGCCGTCACTTTTCAGCGCTTGGTATAACTCAAACCATCGCCGTACCGGCCAGCTCTTGGTATCGATTACGGTGCCTGGTACGAATACGATTGTCTGTGACCATTCGGGATGAAATGTGAACGGTAATGGCTCGAGCGGTCTGCGAAAGTCAACGTCAAGTCCAAAATCTCGGCAAATAATTTCGAGCATGTTCTGGATATTAATACCGGGAAAGTCCCTGTGGAATTCTGGGCTAGTCCAGTCGTACGTCGTCTGGATCGGATGGGCGCGAAAGTTGTGATATGAGCCGTCAATGTTCTCTTCGTCTAAATCTGGCTCACGGATAATTCCAGTTAGACCGGGAAGCAAAGCTTCCAGGTTTTCCTGCCGCTCAGATTTGGCGACTAAGTAGACTCGTTCACCGCGGGCGATCAATTGCTGCAAGATTGGCAAAGAGACAACAATGTCACCCAATCCGGAGCCAATTGCAGAAAAGTAGACGGCCATAAAATAGCGATCTCCCAACTTGCGAAGAAGCCAAGTTTACTGGAAAGGGAAGCACAGCGCTAGCCGGGTGTTAGTTAGCTAACAGCCAAAAGATAGACCGAATTCGTCTCAACTTTTTAACATTCACTTTTACTGTCAAACTTGAACCGCTCTTGAAGAGCCCGTCTTTCTTTCGTCACAGCGCTCTGCCATCGGCACAGCATCATCCGCTTGAGATATTGGCCGCCAGTGGTTTTGCGGTGGGAAGTTTACGCTTGCAATCGTTTACTGCATATCCTATAAACATAATCATTCACAGTCCTTCGTCGCGCGGGGTTAGGTGATATGAAAGAACGAAAACCAGTCATTGAGAAGGAAGTTGGAGACGGATGGAGCCTTTACGAGACATATATAGGTGACCATCCTGCTTTCATTCGTCTAAGAGAGGGAATCGGCAATCTGATTGGCCGCAAAGGCCGGACATTGAGAGTAAGGGTCGCCTGGGGATATGGACCAGAAAATTCTGGCGAAATGCCCACCCCCGACCAAATGCATAGCATGGAAGAATGCGAGAATCTTTTGGTCGAGGCGCTAGAAGGGAAAGAATTTGGGTTGTTGACCAACTCCAGTTTGTGCGATGGGCTACGCATCTGGTGTTTCTATTGCAAGGACGATATAGAGGAGCTTAATAAGCGAATCCAAAGAACACTTCCCCACGATGAGCCGTTTCCGATCGAGTTTGATTGCGAAGAAGACGCGGGGTGGAATGAGTATTGCAATGCCTGGGCTCACTGCCAACCTGCGCCTAACTAACTCGTGTACCAGATCGGTCGTCGTACGGAGCTGTGACTTTGTGATGTGACTGGAGCACCGTTAATGGTGAAAAGTTCAATAGACAACCGGTTGGTCAAACAGATTGGCTGTAACCTGGACTAGGGCGAATAGCAACTGAGCTGGCGCCAACCGGTAATAAATCCCTCGCCTCAGTAAAGAGCTTGCCGGTTCTGATAAAAACCCGGTTCTCACCGGTCGCCGGAAGAGAGAGATGGGCAACTTTCAGGTAACCATTTAGCTCTGCCAAACCGATTAGATCCTTTATGTGCGGAACGTAGGCGTCATCCATAACAATCGTGCACCCGCCCGGAGCGTTGCGAAGCACAAAGTCAAAATCGAACCGCACATCATCCGGGCTGTGACCGCCGTCCACATGGATAATTTCAAAATCGAGCTTGTGCTCCAATTCAAGGGAAGGGAGAAGTTCACGCGTTGCTCCCAATAGGAAGCGGAAGCGCCCGGGATATCGGCTGGCAATTATTTCGGCGCACGCTCGCGTATAACCGTGCAGTCCAATATCTATTGAAGTAAGTTGAAGGCATGGGTTCGCGTCCAGCATTACCACCGCGCTATGTCCGGCATTGAAGCCTAACTCCAGCGCTGTTTGTCCGACGCCGGTTGCTCTTCTTAAAACTTCTCGCTTCCACGATCGCCTTGGATCAGGAGGAGTACGTGGGTGGACAGGGCGCTGATGGAAATAACAGTAATTCCCCTCTAACGGTTCGTCGCTCTCGAGCACCGCCTGATTGATAAGCCGGATCGTCTCCAGAGCATGCGAACTCCACCACTCCGGATGGAAGAGCGCAGGCGCGGGATAACCATTCGGCAAGTCGGGTAGGCTCAGGGCACGCCAGGAAATATTTTCGGCCGACTCTGCATCAAACGGCTTACGATCGACGGTGCGCCCGTTTGTGTGTTTGTGGTGGATGACGGAAAATACCGGATTGGTGTGGCGCCAGTCTATATCTATCGGGTTGCAAGTTAAGCCGGCGGCCCAAAGAGCATAGTTGAAGGAAAGCTGGTCGCGGCGTGCTCCGTTTAAAATAGCGTCCCACCAGAAACGATCTGCGGCGCGCACTTTGGAGTCTCGCAGATCGCGTGCCAATAATAGTGTGGCCGAAAGTCCCTGATCATCCTTGAAGCCAAGGTCGCGCATTTGATGCCAAAGTCGGCTGGCGGAGATTCGATCTTCGACACTCAAGAATTCCATAAGAGTCTTCTCCGCTTCGATCTTCTCGCGAATAAGATGTGGCGGAGCAGCGACCGGACCATCTTTTAGCCATGCCAAAATTGCTTCACAATCAAAGCACAGATCACGTAGGTTGCCGTCTACCCAAATGACAATAGAATCCTGCTCGAAAAGCAACTCAGGATTTGCCTTGAGAAATCCAGAAGTCACCTTCCGGTCTCGGAATATATTGTCGACGGGCACAATTGACCATGGTGGTGGGCAAGTGATAGCGGTATCCGTGAATGCCAGGTAGGTGATTCTCGGGTCAACGTGGGCGATGCTCGGAAGTTCGTCATATTCACCCAGAACAGCCGTGTAAACGTAGATTTTTGGATCACAATTCAACCCGGGTTCTGTGGTCTTAGCGACGCTAATAGAGACTTTTTGTGACCAGGGATTGGCGGTGCGTCCCTCTGCTCGTCCGCGTGTGAGATAGTGGACAAGCGGATTGATCCCGGCTTCGGCAACATCTGGATTCTGCTCAAGATACCAATCGGTGTCGAACATGGAATTTGGATCTAAGCCTTGCGCTGCTCCCCAACGCAGGTAATGTTCGAGCGGATTGGTGCCTGAATCAGCAACATTCGGATGGCGCTGAAGATACCAGGTACTGTCGAACATTGGGTTCGGATCGCGGCGCTCAACCGTTCCCCAGCGCAGATAATGTTCGAATGGGTTTAGACCGCATTCGGCAATGTCCGGATACTTCTGGAGATACCATTTGCTGTCAAAAAGTGGACTGGCGTCCCGATGCTCGGCTGCTCCGATTCGCAAGTAGTGGGCGAGCGCAGATAACCCTGTCAGTAAAACATCTGGGTAACGTTGTACGTACCAATTAGCATCGAACAAAAAGTTGGGGTTGCGTCCCGATGGAGCTCCCACCGTTATATAGTGCTCCAGAGGATTGGCGCCGGAGAGGCGTACCTCTGGATTTTGCTCAAAATACCAGGCGGTATCGAACATTGCATTAGGATCGCGGCCCTCTAAAGCCCCCCAGCGAATGTAGTGCTCGAGTGGATTAATACCTGCTGCTGCGACATCCGGGTTATGCAGACGATACCAGGCAGTGCTAAATAGAGGATTGGGGTCTCGGCCAAGCGCCGCTCCGACTCGCAGATAATCTTCCAGCGCATTCACGCCTGCTTGAACGACTTCCGGGTACTCCTTTAAGTACCAGTCAGAGTCGAACAAACAGGAGCTAGTTATGATTGGGATGATTTGATCCATCAGTACTCAGATACGCCAACAAGAAAAAGGGCAGATGTTTGGACATCAGAAAATCTTCAAGGTGCACGTCTTGCTATTTCCAGTTAGGGAAATTTGGATAACGGCGCATCCATTGTAGAAGATTCTCCTAAGTATTCAAGACGCCGCGCAGGAGTACCTTTCTAACGATTTACGGGATTGCCGTGAAAAAAATATCACCCCTGGCAGGGAATTTTTTCGAGGTGCCGGCAGTTACCTACTTCGGAAGGCTTTTGAACCTTGTACCGAAGATAGGGCCATTAATATGACTAATGAAATTGATCGCAGGGAATTTTTGAAGTTGGCTGGAATAGGCGGTGTTGTCTTTGTCTCCAGTCTCGGTTATGAACAGATTGCGTTCGCGCGTAAGCCAAAACCGGAAGACTTCTATTTCGTTCAGCTCTCGGACAGTCATTGGGGATTTGAGGGCAATAAGATCAACCCTGACGCGAAAGGAACCTTGAAAAAGGCAATTGCTCAGGTGAATGCACTGGAGCAAAAACCGGATTTCATCGTTTTCACCGGCGATTTGACTCAGACGACCGATGAGGTAAATGTTCGTCGCGCTCGCATGAAAGAGTTTACCAGCATTGTTTCCGAGCTGAATTGCCAGGACGTTAAGTTTATGCCGGGAGAACACGACGCCTCGCTCGACAACGGCGAAACGTACAAAGATTTCTTCGGTAAGACACACTACACTTTCGATCATAAGGGCGTGCATTTCATTGCTATAGACAATGTGTCGGATCCAACTGGAAGCATTGGAGAAGAGCAGCTCGAGTGGCTGAAAAACGACCTGGCTACGCAGTCACGCGATAGCAATATTGTCGTGCTTGCCCACAGGCCATTGTTCGATCTTTATCCTCAGTGGGACTGGGCAACGAAAGATGGTGGCAAAGCAATCGATCTGCTCATGCCTTTCAAGAATGTTACCGTGTTTTATGGACATATTCACCAGGAAAATCATCACACGACAGGGCACATCGCTCATCACTCGGCAAAATCATTGATGATGCCGATGCCGGCGCCAGGCTCGGTGCCCAAGCGAGTACCGGTACCATGGTCTGATGCGGAACCCTACAAGGGTCTTGGATTTCGCAATGTTGATAGCGAATCGAGGCGTTCCACATATCTTCTTTCCGAATTTCCCATCAAAGGAGTGATTTCATGAGAGGCACTGCAACTATTGCTTTACTTGCTGCTTTTGGATTCTTAGTGGTGGCGTTCAATCCAGGAAACGCCAGTGAGCCGGAACAGGTGATAAAAATCAGTGCGAAAAAGTTTGAATTTATGCCTAATCAGATCACCTTGAAAAAGGGTGTTCCGGTTGTGCTAGAGCTTACATCTGAAGACAGGGTACATGGTTTCAACGCGCCGGACTTGAGGGCTCGGACTGCTATATTACCTGGCAAGACGACAACGCTTAGAGTGGTACCGGAAAAGGTAGGAAGCTTCGATTTCTTTTGCGATATCTTCTGCGGCAGTGGCCACGAAGGCATGAATGGCAAAATCAATGTAACGGAGTAGCATGGTAAGCATGGGTCTGAACGCCTTTTTCAATCGCAAAAGAGAGTTTGAGAAGCTCACCTGGTGCTTTGGAGGACAGCTCTACCGTCTTGCTTTTTCGCGCTTGAGCAATCAACAAGATGCTGAGGACGTGGTTCAAGAAACCTATTTGCGAGCCTTTCGCTCCTTTCATACACTGGCACCAAACAGCAATACCAGGGCCTGGCTAATCAAGATCTTGCTCAATGTTATCCGCGATCACTACAGCAAGATGCTCAGGACTGTGCCTACTGAGCCCATTGATGAAAGCTCTGAGGAGGAATTAAGCGACGACAATTTGCTCAGCCATAGCAAAAATCCGGAAGATAAACTGTTAGATAATGAAATCGACGCAGGCTTACTGCAGGCCCTGCAATCGTTGCCCAGCACTTTGCTCTATCCGCTATTGTTGCGTGAAATCGAAGATTTGAATTATCAAGAAATTGCCGGTGTCCTTGATATCCCGGTTGGTACAGTCATGTCGCGCTTGTTCAGGGCTCGCCAGAGTTTGCGAATTAAGCTCGTGCAAAAGAGGCAAATGCCGCAATGCGAAAATGATTCGTCCAAGCACCTGTTGGGCGATGGTTTGTCGAAACAAGGAAAACGAAATGACCTGTGAGGATGTCCTACCTTTACTGAATCTTCTTGCCGACGATGCCCTTGGTAACCAGGACGCGGCTCGCATCCTTGAGCACCTTAAAGAATGCAGTCACTGCCAGGGCGAATGGGATGCGATTCTGGCAGTGCGCTCCGGAATGCGGCGCAGAAGAGACGCCATTGAGGTGCCGCCCACCCTGATGGACAAAGTCAGCAAGGCGGTGGACCGGGAAAATAAACAAAGACCGATTGCGGCAGTTGCCAAAACATTTAACGCCCCGAGTTTAGCGATGGTGGCTGGTCTGGTGCTTTTGATCGTTCTTGCTTCTTACCTCTTTCAGCATCTAAATGCTGGCACTGTGCCCGTCGAAGTTGCTGCTCTGGTTAACCGGGAATTCAATGCCGATCCGGCTTTTGAGCTGGTCGACGATCGCGAAGCTTTGTCCGACCGGCTCGGCTACCCGATTCGATATCTTAAATTCGCCGATTGGAAAATAAACCAGGCCGGCACGTACCGGGCTAGGAATATTGAGGGAAATGATCGCTTAATTGCTCGCTTCGAGCTTGAGCGGAGGTTGGCGGGCAAAGCAGAGAAAATCTATTGTTATCAAGCGCCGGCTGGTGCCCTCAAGGCCGCATCGTTGCTTGAAAAGGATGTCGGGGGTAGGAAAATCAAGGTGGGGCGGCAAGGTCCGCTCAGCTTCGCTTGCTGGACTGAGAATGAACGGGACTATTTGCTGGTTTCGCCCTTGTCTGAAGAGGAACTGGAGGATTTAGTCCGCTCTGTCTGAATACCCCGAAATTTGCATTAATTGAGGCGGTTTTCCTGGCCAGGCTTTTAAAAATTGAAAGATCAAGGTATAGCAAGAGTGTGAGCGCACACTTGATTTGATGAAGTAAGCTTGGGCTTGTAATTGCACTTTGTCTTTGCAAGAGGCAAATATGGATAAAAAGGGTCCTCTTAATGAACCGGGGCCGATTCCTCAAGAACCGGATAAGTCGGGCGCTCCAATTCTTTCCAAGAGCCTCTCTAAGAAGATCCTTCAAAATATCAGCAAGTCCTATACGGGCGAAGAAACTTCAAAATTCATAGTGCATCTGGGCGAAACTTTGCACGCGCCCCCGGCTGAACCACAAACAAATCCACCAGAAGACGACCGGGAGCTAAGAACACCAGCTCTAGTCTTTATTGATCGACTGTTTGATGACTTCGTGCGCTACACCTATGAATTTGGTACGACGCCTGTCGGAGCCGAAGTTGCCGTCGAGTATTTTCGGCCTGCTCCTCCCAAGGAAGCCATCCAACTGGCACCGGGCGAGCCACAGGTAATTGTCGAAGGTACCCTCATCGTTGGCGCCTGGACGATGCTGGTGCAAGCCCAAGAAAGACGGCTCAGGGCCTTTGTTATACCCAAAGAGTATTTGAGTGGATTCCACGCGCGCCAGTCGTTCTACTCCCCTTTTATGGAGATACAGGCGAGCGTTCACAACGGTCAGAATGTCTGGAGAATGGACGAACAACGCTTGAATAGCGATGCCTTAGCCAAATTCTCTAAGCAGCTGTTTGGAGCGTTGATCAAAGTGAGCGCCGGAGAACTAAGTCCTACGGAGCGCTTCAGGATGGATGCCGGCGGCAATCAATCGATTGCCCAATTATTGCCAAGCAAAAATGAGAAGTTGACTCTCCAGAATCTACCAAGCATGCGCTCCTTTGCTGGCGAGAAAGAAGGGAAAGCGAATGGGCAAGAAGAGCCTCGCAGTTCAATAAAACCTGGTTATGCTCTGGAGTTGGAGTCCAACAAGACGAACGTTGTCTCGGCCTGCCAATCATTGCTCCATTCTCTGGACAACGAGCTCAGTCGCCTAAAACGTTTAGAACAAGAGGGTTTCCGCTTGGAGGATATGAAGATTGTCGAGATGGCACTCTCGCGCGCCGGGCAAGTAAGGTCGCTGATGGAACAAATCAAATTGGCCGCAGATACTTGGCAGCATCTTCCCACATCGGTGGGCGAGCTAAAGCGATAGGCGATCGACCTGAATCGGGCTATGGACGACCGAGCTTACGGTTGGGGAATTGCCATGCCTGGGCTATCTTTTACTGATGCCACTGCCGATAATGCCACCCATTTCGAGCACCTTACAAAATTCTCTATTAGTGATGGACCGCTCAAACCTCATTCGGGCTGGACAATGCTAAGATGTGCCCTTCGAACGTGCATGAGTAAATCGATGACAAGACTTCGAATTGAGAGTAAAGCGGCTTCATGACTTGGCTAAGGGCTGGCTCTACCGTTAGCGCTTATGTACTCTTATTCGCACTGGCAGTGTATAGCATTTTGCCAGCCGCCTTTGCCTATAAAGCATGGGGAAAGGATGTCTTTGTGGGTGTTCAGCCGCGCGTTCACGGAGCAATCACTAAACACCTGTCGCATCTCAATAGCCAGATGGCCGGAGCAGGCAATGCCAGGGTCAATGGTATACGGGACAAATGGGCCTTGCTGATCGGTACCAATCTGTACCAGGACAAGACAATTAAACCGATGCGCATTGCCCGCAACGACGTGCTTCTCATTTCCGCCTTGCTAAGGGAACCGGGCAGCGGTCGCTTTGCCGGCGATCACATCAACTATTTGATTGGTAAAAGCGCCACCCGGGAAGCGGTCGAGCAGGCAATTTTGAATTCGTCGCTGATCAAAAATGCTCTGCCTAATGATCTGATTCTTCTATATCTTTCCGGGCGCACGCTGCCTTTGGGCCAGGAGCGCGACCTCTGCCTCTGCACTTACGATACCCTGGCTTCCGAAGCCGGTATTTCTGGTCTCAAGCTCGCCGATGCCCTGACTCAGTTGAGGAAGCGCACGCAATGCCCTCAGATAGTCTGCGTTCTCGATTGCGCTTCGGTATCCAAAAAAGACTTTGAGCAGAATGTTGTCTCTCTTGAGGAGCTTTCAAGAAAAACGGGAGTTTCAATCATCTCGGCAAGCGACTTGAGCGAGGATACACCGGCTTGCTACGGCGGCACCATCTCCAGCTTCGCTCTCTACTTTGCCAATGCCATTAAGAACAGCTCGGGGAATTGCTCTTTAGCGATGATCGTTAACTATGTTCAGGACAACCTCAACAGGGAAAGCCAGGAGCTTGGCACAGCCAGCCAGGCGGTCAGTTTCATACCGTCTGAGAGCAACGCCAGAGCCAGGGACATTGTTCTGGGAACGCCGGTGAGGAATGCCTCAAGACGGGTGGCCATTGGCCACAATGTGAAGACGCTGGCACTCGATCGTCCCGACCTCACATCTTCCTATCGAGGGGTCGCTATAGCCAACAATACGGTGCCGGCTCAACCCCATGGACGAATCATTAACGGAAAGACCCCGGATGAGGATGAGGAGGAGAAGAACTTCTCCAAAGTGGATTACGGCCCCTGGATGGACAAAATGAAACGGGACATTCGCTCGAAATGGCGGCCGCCCAAGGGTTTAGAGCAAAGACACGTGGCTGCCGTTTTGACCATTAAGAGGGACGGTTCAATAGTGACGCCCTCTCTAGTGGAAAGCAGCGGCAACGCGGCTGTCGACCAAAGTGCCCTGGATGCCCTCAAAGCAGCCTCACCTTTAGATCCCTTGCCGGCCGGCGCGCCTGCCTCGGTGCAGGTTCGCTACGTCTTCGATTGGAAGGTCGCAGGCCATTAGTTAAGATAAAGTGACTACGTATTATCCACATTGACGGAAAAGTCCGCCGGCAGTAACGTCTTAATGTGTGCTCAGCCTATATCAGGTTTGGAGCGTCCGACATCTAGATATTTAAGGTCGGACAAGCAAAAGGCATTGTGGGGGTACCCAAGAGGACTGAAAATGACTCGCAGACCAAATGAAATAATTCCACCATCGGAAAGACCAGACGAGTCCCACCAGGGGGTTCACAGTAAGCTCGTTCAGGACAGTATTGGTACTCGGGGTGAAGTCCGCACCGAAAGACCGGTAGCTGGCGCTGACGCACTTTTGGCTGGCGTGGATCCGACAACCTATATCAGCGAGCTCAGTTCTCGCTTGGCACCCCGCGTAGCGGCCTTAAGAAATGTCGTCGATCCGCATGTGCTGGGGGATTGGGCAGCCATTCTCAACTCCTGCAGGGATCCAAGAGCCAACAACGATACTGATCTGGCTTCGGCTCAAGATGTGCACCTGCGACTCATGCAAAGAATCGCCGGGAATCAGACGGCTTAACCGGCAACTTTGTATAGGTTGCTTTCACCCTTGAATTGAGGACCTAAATTCCCCTCTTGATTGAAGGCAACAAGGTGGATAACGTTCGCCTTAACACCGTTCATCCAATATATCTAGCGTGCTATACTGGCAAACCGCCCCGATCTATAACAGGAGTGTCAATTAGCCGTGCCTAATATCAAGTCCGCGATCAAGAGAGTCGAGATAGCCGAAAGAAATC